>DATJLB010000143.1:0-2445 GCA_035490915.1 Geobacteraceae bacterium | reverse complement strand
TCCCGGATCATTTCGAAGTTGAACGGCAGGTTGATGCTATCGGGATATGTCATGTACGCTTTACCTTCCTCGGAGAACGGTGTTGCTGACTACGCTCCCCCTCTCCCTAGCCCTCTCCCACCAAGGGAGAGGGGATTTCAGGCTCCCCTCCCTTCGATGGGAGGGGCTGGGGGAGGGTGCAAGGGAGTGGATATAGCCCAAAGACACCCCTTGGTCCCTTTAAAACATAAACCTGCGCATACTCACATTCAAAAGTATCCCCACCCCCACCATCGAGGTCACCAGCGAAGTCCCGCCGTAGGAGAAGAACGGGAGCGGCACCCCCACCACCGGGAAGAGCCCGATCACCATCCCCATGTTGATGACGATGTGCCAGAAGAGCATGGCGGTCACCCCCGTCGCCAGGAGGCTGCCGAACCGGTCGTTGCACCGGCCGGCGATGTGGAGCCCCCAGAGGACGAGAAAGAGGTAGAGGACGATCATGATCAGACAGCCGACGAAGCCCCATTCCTCGGAAAAGACCGAAAAGGCGAAATCGGTATGCTGCTCGGGGAGGAAGCGGAGGTGGGACTGGGTGCCGTGCAGGAACCCCTTGCCGACAAACCCGCCGGAGCCGACGGCGATCTTGCTCTGGATGATGTGGTAGCCGCTACCGAGCGGGTCGTGCTCCGGGTTGATGAAGTTGAGGATCCGGTTCTTCTGGTACTCCCGCAACAGGTAACGCCATCCCACGTAGGCGGTCGGGACCGCCGTCAGGACGACGGTGAGCACCGTACTCCACCGGACGCCGACGTACATCATCATCGAGCAGACGATCAGGATGACCATGATGGCGGTCCCGAGGTCGGGCTGTTTCATGATCAGGAGCGCCGGTCCCCCCAGGAGGAGGAGCGGATAGCCGAGTTCTCTGAGGCCGAGCCCCTGGACGGCGGGATAGCGGCTGAAGAAGCGGGCGAAGACCATGATGATGACGATCTTCATCGGCTCCGACGGCTGGATGCTGATGAAACCCAGGTGAAGCCAGCGGGTGGCCCCCATGGAGCTCTTGCCGACCACCATGACCAGCAGGAGCAGGAACATCAGCAGGCCGTATGCCCAGTAAGCGATGTCCTCCAGGAGGTGGTAGTCGAGGCTGCAAACGAGAACGATCAGGAAGAGTCCCGCCGTGATCCAGTAGATCTGCCGGAGGAAGTAAGGGGACCCGACCAGCTTGTATGAAAAGGTCGCGCTGTAAATGTTGACCACGCCGATGGCCGCGATCACGAGCGTCAGGACGAAGAGGGTCCAGTCGAAATTGGTGAAAAGCCGTCTGTCGATCATGTCTCAATCCCCCCCGTCTCCGGAAGGCTCTTCGTCATCCTCTTCCGCGTCCGCCGGCGACGCCGGCCGCTTGATGACACCCTTCCCTTCGAAATAGGTCCGCAGGATCCTCCCGGCGATCGGGGCCGCCGCGGCACCGCCGTGCTCGCCATGCTCGATCACCACCGCCACCGCCACCTCCGGCTTTTCAAAAGGAGCGAACGCCACGAACAGCGCGTGGTCCCGGTACTCGTACGGGATCCCCCCCTTGGTGTCACGCTGTTTCACCACCTGCGAGGTGCCGGTCTTTCCCGCCACCCTAACCTCGTACAGCCGCGCCGCTCCTCCCGTCCCCCTCGGCTCGTTGACGACCGCCAGGAGACCTTCCTTCACGAGCTTGTAACTCCCCGGCTTGCCGGGCACCGTCTTGATCACCTCCGGGGTAAACTCCTTGAGCACCTTGCCGTCCGGGTCGACGACCCGTTTCACCACATGGGGGCGGTAGACCGTCCCTTCGTTGGCGACGGTGGCGATCATGGACGCAAGCTGGATCGGCGTCGCCAGGACGTACCCCTGTCCGATCCCGACCGGCAGGGTTTCGCCCCGAAACCACTTCTTGCCGAACCGCTTCTCCTTCCACGCCGAGGTGGGGATGAGTCCCCCCTTCTCGTTCTCGAGCCCGACCCCCATCGGCGCCCCGAGGCCGAACGCGCGCGCCTCCTGGGCGATCCGGTCCACACCGAGCCGTTCGGCGAGCTGGTAGAAATAGACGTCGCACGATTCCCTGAGCGCTGTCTTCAGGTTGACCTGCCCGTGGCCGTGCTTTTGCCAGCACTTGAAGGTGGTGCTCCCGACGGTGTACGCCCCCTTGCACTCCACGGTGGTGTTGGCATCGATCAGCCCCGCCTCGATCCCCGCCAGGGCGGTGATGATCTTGAAGGTGGAACCGGGGGGATACTGCCCCTTGAGCGCCTTGTTTTCGAGGGGGTGGCGCTTGTCGCTCAGGTAGGCTTTCCACGTGTCGGCAGGCATCCGCCCCGCGAACAGCGCCGGGTCGAACCCGGGATTGCTGGCAAAAGCCAGGATCTCGCCGCTGTCGACCGCCATCACCACGGCGGCCCCCGCTTTGTCCCCCAACGCCTCTTC
>DATJLB010000142.1:0-8858 GCA_035490915.1 Geobacteraceae bacterium | reverse complement strand
AATCCGCGCAAGAGCTGAAGGGGGGAGATTTTCCCGCTTCCCATTCCCGCCTATTTTTGCTACCTTACCACCATTCCCCGGGAGACACCGGCGTCCCCGTCACGAGTCGCGCATGTTCCTTCAACACTTGCTCAACGGCATCACCATCGGCGGGAGCTACGCCCTGATCGCGCTCGGCTACACCCTGGTGTACGGGGTGCTGAAGCTGATCAACTTCGCCCACGGCGAGGTCTACATGATCGGCGCCTACCTCGGGTATGTGCTGGTCACCCTCCTGCCCGCCGTGCCGTTCTTCCAGTCGCACCTGATCGTTGCCCTCCTCGCCATTCTCGTCCTGGCCGCCTTCCTCTGCGCCCTGTACGGCTTCTACCTGGAGAAGATCTGCTACCGTTCCCTGCGGGGGGCTCCCAAGCTGTCCCCCCTCATCAGTGCGCTCGGCGCCTCCATCTTCCTTCAGAACTTCGTGATGATCACCATGGGGGCGAAGGACAAGATCTTCCCTCAACTCTTCACCGTGCAGTCCATGCGGCTTGCCGGGGTCTCCTTCACCTGGCTCCAACTCGTCATGATCGGCTCGTCGCTGGTGCTCATGGTCTGCCTCTGGTGGTTCATCAACAGGACGAAGCTCGGGATCGCCATCAAGGCGACATCCACCGACCCGTACATGGCCCAGCTCCTCGGGATCAACGTGGATACCGTGATCTCCGCAACCTTCATGGTCGGCTCGTTCCTCGCAGCCTGCGCGGGGGTAATGATCGGCCTCTACTACGGCACCATCAACTTCACCCTCGGCTACCTCGGGGGAATGAAGGCGTTCACCGCAGCCGTCCTCGGGGGGATCGGCAACGTTCCCGGCGCGATGGCAGGGGGTGTGCTGCTCGGGGTGATCGAGGCGCTCGGCGCCGGCTACTTCTCCGCCGAGTACAAGGACGTCTACGCCTTCTTCATCCTGGTCGCGGTCCTGATCTTCCGCCCCTCGGGGCTTCTCGGAAAGAGGATTCATGAACGGGGGTAGCGTGGGGACAGGGATCATCTACTACCTGGGGATCATGCTGATCTGCGCCCCCTTCCTGCGGCAAAACGTCCTCTGGCTCCCGGTGATGTTCCTCCTTGCGTGGGGGATCAGGCGGGGAGGCGCTCTTCTCGCCGCGAATGAAAAAGTCACCTCCCTGCGTGGGCGGAGCGACCGGTTCTTCGCCCGGAGGCGGATGCCCCTGGTGGCGCTCGTCGCCCTGGTCTTCCTCATCATGCCGCTCTGCGCCTCCGGCTACCTGGTGGAGGTGCTGACCAGCGCCTTTCTGTACGCAATCCTGGCCAGCGCCCTCAACATCACGGTGGGGCTCACCGGGGTGCTGGTCCTCGGGTTCATCGGCTTCTATGCCATCGGCGCCTACACTACCGGAATCCTCACCGCCAAGTTCGCCCTCTGCGGCTTCTGGACGGCGCTCCCCCTCTCCGGGCTCGCCGCCATGCTCTGCGGGGTGCTCCTCGGGATACCGACGCTCCGCCTCAAGGGGGACTACCTGGCGATCGTGACCCTCGGCTTCGGCGAAATCGTCAGGATCTTCCTGAACAACCTCGACCCCCTCACCGGCGGCCCGAACGGCATCCTCGGGATCAAGCGCCCGAGCCTCGGGCCGTTCACGGCGGACAGCGCGACCGCCTTCTACTACGTCACTTTCGCATTTCTCGCTGCCACGGTGTTCGTCGTCGCCCGTCTGATCGACTCCCGGTACGGCCGGGCCTGGGTGGCAGTCCGGGAGAACGAGATGGCCGCTGGGGCGCTCGGAATCGACGTGTTCCGGAAGCACCTCCTCTCCTTCTCGATCTCCGCCTTCTTCGCGGGAATCGCCGGCTCGCTGTTCGCCGTCAAGCAGGGGTTCATCTCCCCCGATTCCTTCACCTTCTACGAGTCGGTGCTGGTCCTCTGCATGGTGGTGTTGGGGGGGCTCGGGAACGTGGCCGGGGCGCTCCTCGGTGCTGGCCTCCTCGTCGTCGTGCCGGAGGTTCTCAGGGAGTTCGCCCTCTACCGGATGCTCGTGTTCGGCGCCGTGATGATCGCCTTCATGATTTTCCGCCCCCACGGGATCCTGGGAAGCAGGACCATCGCGCTGGAAAGGAAAGACGCCGCAGATGTCTCCGAGTGATATACTGACAACCGAGGAGCTCTCCGTGGAGTTCGGAGGTCTCAAGGCGCTGTCGCGGGTGTCGATCCGGGTGGGCGCGGGGGAGATCCTCGCCGTTATCGGGCCGAACGGGGCGGGGAAGAGTACCTTCTTCAACGCGGTGACCGGCACCTACAAGCCTTCCGGCGGGGCGGTCTACCTCCGGGGGGAGCGGATCACCGGCCTTCCCCCCCACGAGATCGCCCGGCGCGGGGTGGCCCGCTCCTTCCAGAACCTGAAGCCGTTCGCCGAGATGACCGTCACGGAGAACGTCCTGGTGGGACGGGAGGTCCACTTCCGCTCCAGCCTCCTCTCCGCGGTCGTGCGGGGCGGCAGGTTCCGGGAGGACGAGCGGCGCCACCGGGAGCGGGCGCGGGAGCTCGTGGAGTTCGTCGGCCTGGGTGCGCGGAGGAACACCCTGGCGCGCGACCTCACCTACGGCGAGCAGAAGATGCTGGAAATCGCCCGGGCGCTCGCCCTGGAGCCGCGGCTCTTGCTCCTGGACGAACCGGTGGCGGGGATGAACCCGACCGAGACCGGCTTCGTGATGGAGCTCGTGCGGAAGGTGCAGGCGCAGGGGATCACGGTGCTCCTGATCGAGCACGACATGCGGATGGTGATGGGGATCTCCGAACGGATCTACGTCCTCGACCACGGCGAACTGATCGCCTGCGGCACGCCCGACGAGGTGCGCAACGACCCGCAGGTGATAGCGGCCTATCTTGGGGGAGGGAAGAATGCTCGCGCTCAGTGACGTCCATCTCTCCTACGGGCACGTCCGTGCGGTGAAGGGGGTCACCATCCGGGTTCAGGCGGGGGAGATAGTGACCCTCATCGGCGCGAACGGCGCCGGGAAGAGCTCGATCCTGAAGGCGATCTCCGGCGTTCAGCGGATCGGCGCGGGGGCGATCACGCTGGACGGCGTGCCGCTCCACACCCTTCCCCCCCACAGGATCGTGGCCGCCGGGGTCTCCCACTGCCCCGAGGGGCGGCGGGTCTTCTACGACCTGACCGTGCGGGAGAACCTCCTGATGGGAGGGTACCTCCTGGAGAAAAAAGAGCTTGCGGAGCGGCTGGAGTGGGCGGTTGGTCTCTTCCCCCGGCTCGGGGAGAGGATCGACCAGAGCGGCGGCACCCTCTCGGGAGGGGAGCAGCAGATGCTCGCCATCGCCCGGGCGCTCATGTGCAAGCCGCGGCTCCTGATGCTGGACGAGCCCTCTCTTGGGCTCGCCCCCCTCATGGTGGAGCGGATATTCGAGACGATCGTCGAGCTGAACCGGGGGGGGCTCACGGTGCTCCTGGTGGAGCAGAATGCCCACGTGGCCCTGGAGATATCCCGCCATGCCTACGTCCTGGAGACCGGCCGGGTGTCGCTGGAGGGGGGGTCGAGGGCTCTGTTGGCGGACGAGCGGGTACGAAAGGCATATCTGGGAGGATGATATGGGGAAAAGAAATCTGGTAACAGCGGTGCTTCTCTGCCAGTTCCTCCTGACGGGGACTGTCCTGGCGGGGTCGTGCAAGGATGCGGACATTGCCACCGGCGACCCCATGTCGGAGGTGGCGGGCAAGTGCGGCCAGCCGATGCTCAAGGAGGAGCGGACCGTGAAGGTGGAGGAGACGGTCACGGAGAAGAAGAAAGTCCACACCACCACGACCACCACGACCATCGACGAATGGGTTTTCAACTCCGGCCCGACTGAGCAGATGCAGATGCTCCGCTTCGAGAACGGGAAGCTCGCCGAGATAAGGAATATCGGTTACGGCCTGCTGAACGATCCCGCAAACGATACCTGCCGCAACGGCGAACTGCTCGCCGTGGGGGACTCCATTGTCGAGACCTACCTCAAGTGTGGCGAGCCGCTCGCCCGGGAGAAGCGGGACGACAAGACGACCGAGTCCGAGAGCGACGACAAGAAGGTCAAGACGATTGTCAGCGTCGTCGAGTGGACCTACCGCTACGGCCCCGACCTGCCGGGGTATACCGTCAGGTTCGAGGATGGCACGGCGGCCGACATCAGGCTGCGGAAATTCGGGGAGTGACGTGGAACCGGCAACCCTCGAAACAGGCAACGCCATCCCGCTCCTGCGTACCCTCGGCATAGTGCTCACCGAGATCGGCGAGCGGCACGCGGTGATGGAGGTGACGGTCGAGGAGCGGCACGGCAACTACTTTGGCGGCGCCCACGGCGGGCTGATAGCAACCCTGGTGGACACGGTCAGCTTCTTTCCCCGGCCACTCCTCCCGTCCGGCCGGCTGGTAACCACCACCAATCTGAACGTCACCTACGTCCGCCCCGCCATGCCGGGCGATCGCCTGATTGCCCGCTCCGAGATCCTCCACCTGGGACGGCGGACCGCGAGTCTCACCGTCCGGGTGAGCGATGGCGAAGGGCGGCTGGTTGCCCACGGCACCGTTTCACTGATGGTGCTGCAGGAGCCGGAAAGCAGTCAGGCGGTATAGCGTCGACCCGCGTTGCGCCCGTTCCGTTCCCGGCTATACTTGGAGGTACGGGGGTACGCCGACTACATGCTGACCGAGGAGTTCGCGGCGGAGCTCGCGCGGCTCGTGGCGCTTGCCCGCGGGGATCAAGTCGCGGTGATGTGTGCCGAGTCGGTCCCCTGGCGCTGCCACCGCTCCCTCATCGCCGACGCCCTCACCGTCCGGGGGGTAGCGGTGGAACACATCACGAGCCGCACGCACCGCCAGCCCCACCGGCTCACGCCGTTTGCCCGGGTGGAGGGGACCCGGATCACCTATCCGGAGGGAACGGGGCTGTTGATCGAACCGTGAAAGGGAGGTCGTCATGACGATGGAAATCGAGGAGTTCCTGAAGGCGAAGGCGTTCGGCGTGGTCGGTGCCTCAACCGACCGGAGCAAGTACGGCAACAGGGTGCTCCGCTGCTACCAGCAGAACGGCCTCACGGCGATCCCGGTCAATCCGAAGGAGAAGGTGATCGAGGGGGCAGAGTGTGTCGCCTCGGTGCTCGACCTCCCCCCGGAGGTGGAGAGCATCTCGGTGATCACCCCGCCGGCGGTCACCGAGCAGGTGGTCGAGCAGGCAGCGGCAAGGGGAATCAGGAACGTCTGGATGCAGCCGGGGGCGGAGAGTCCGCGGGCGGTTGCCGCCTGCAGGGAGCACGGGATCAATGTCATCGCCGACGGGAGTTGCTTACTGGTGGTGCTCGGTTACCACGAGCACTGACCGGGGAGAAACCCCCTTTACAAGACGACGGTGCACGGAGTAAAATCGGTTCACGGAGAATGAACTGATGACCCTGAAACAGCACCTGACCATAACCGGCGTTGCCGCGGCGGCGCTCCTCCCGTTCCGGGAGCCGGCGGAGGTCCTCCTCTTTTCCGCCGGCAGCGTCCTGATCGACGTCGACCATTACCTGCTGTACGTCCAGCGGACCCGCTCCTTTGACATCCCCGGGATGTTCCGCTACTTCGACGCGCTGCAGCCGGTCCAGAAGACAATCCCCTATGTCGGCCTCTGTCTGTTCCATACAGTCGACTTTTTCCTGCTGGTCGGCGTGCTGACGTTCTTCCACCCCATTCTCCTCCCTCTCCTTGCCGGCTTTTTGTTCCATTTCGCGGCCGATCTCATCGACCTTCACCGCAAGGGGGTCCCCTTCATCCGCGCCTACTTCCTCCTCGAGCACGCCATCCGGCGCCGCTCCGAGGGTTATCCCTGGTACTGACCGGAGCCATGCTCGACCTTGCTGCGATGGACATGGCTCTCGCCCGGCGCCATTGGGTGTTTGACCTGGACGGGACGCTGACCCTGCCGGTTCACGATTTTGCCGCCATCAGGGCCGAGCTCGGTGTGCCCGAGGGAGCCGATATCCTCGGATTTCTCGCATCTCTCCCCTCCCGGCAGGCGGCTCCGCTCTATGGGAGGCTGCAGGCGATTGAGGAGGAACTGGCACTCAAGACGGCTGCCGCTGCGGGGGCCGTCCATTTCATCGCCCGACTCCATCGACGGGGGGACCGGTTGGGGGTGCTTACCCGCAACACGCGGGACAACTCCCTGCGGACGCTGGCGGCGATCGGGGTGGGGGACTATTTCCCGGTCAAATCCGTGGTCGGCCGCGACGAGGCCCGTCCCAAGCCCGATCCCGAAGGGATTGTCAAACTTGCCGCGCTCTGGGAGGTCCTGCCGGAGTCGATGGTGATGGTGGGGGATTACCTGTTCGACCTTCAGGCGGGACAGACGGCCGGTGCCGCCACCATTCACGTTCACGGCGGCCGCTCCGCCCGCTGGCCCGAATGGACCGACCTGTGCGTGCCGACGCTGGAGGTGCTGGCGGAGCGGTTGGCGGAAACCGATCGGGAGTGATCCGGAACCGGCAGGACGTTCAACGCCAAGCGTGCATTTTGTGTACAATGACGAGGAGGCCTCATGAAGTCGAAAGTAATTCTTTGGTGTATCGTGGTGGTCCTGGTGGCAGCCGGCGGGTTTGCCGGGTATGTCTGGCTTGCCTTGCACTGGAGCTACTCCACGGGAGAGCGGGCCGGGTATGTGCAGAAGTTTTCCCACAAGGGGTGGATTTGCAAGACATGGGAAGGCGAACTGATGCTCATGTCCGCTCCCGGGACGATTCCCGAGAAGTTCTCCTTCTCGGTCCGGGACGAAGCGGTGGCCCGCCGGATCAACGGCCTGATGGGTAAGAAAGTGAAACTCTTCTACGAGCAGCACAAGCATGTGCCGACGAGCTGTTTTGGCGAAACGGAGTATTTTGTGAGCGACGTGAAGGTGGTGGACTAGTGGAGATGAAGGGGGCGATGCGCTCGACATCGACACACCAGATTGTCTGGGTCAAGCCGGAGATCGCCAAGGAGGAATGGGAGTTTTTCCACCACCCTGCCAAGCAGGATTTTTACCGTCGTCACGGAATCGGCTGGGAAGAGTTGCTGGCCGCCTTCGACCGCGGCAGATTTGTCACCTACCCCCGTGCGAACAGGCTGATGGGGGTTCCGGTAGCACTGTCCTACGACACGTACGAGGAGTATGCCGTCTACCTTGCCAAGGCGAAACGGGGGTACCGGAAGAGCTATTCGAAGATGGAGGAGGCATTGCAGCGCTCGGGGACTTTGACCGTCGAGGCCCCGATCGTCATCCGGTGTGAGGGGGAGGCGTTGCTGTTTTCCGGGTACCGGCGCCTCTGTCTCGCCTGGAACTACGGGATGGTCCCGTATGTCTGGCAGGTGCCGTTCCCGAGCCTTACGTGATGCGCATGGAAAAGAGGACGCCGATGACCAGAGGGATTCTCATCGATCTCAGCGGGACCGTCCATATTGGCGACAGGCCTGTCCCCGGTGCGGTGGATGCGATCCGGCACCTTCAGCGGTCCGGGACGCCGTTCCGGTTCGTTACCAATACCTCGCGCATGACGCGGGCCATGATCCATGAAAGTCTGCAAAGGCTCGGTTGCGAGGTTCCGGCAGAGCACATTTTCACTGCACCGCTGGCTGTCCGGCGCTACCTTGAGGCGCACCACCTCAGGCCGTATCTCCTCACCCATCCTGCTCTCGCCCCCGAATTTGCCGATCTGCCGCAGGATGAGCCTACGGCCGTGGTCGTCGGATTTGCCCAGCAAGGCTTTACCTATGATCGTCTCAATCGGGCCTTTCGGCTCCTCAAAAGCGGCGCCCCGCTCCTTGCCACCGGGATGACCCGGTATTTTCAGGGAAAAGACGGCCTGGAGCTGGATGCCGGGCCGTTCGTGACGGCTCTCGAATATGCCGCCGAAACCGAAGCGCTCGTTTTGGGCAAACCCGCACCCCGCTTCTTCCTTGAGGCGGTTGCGGAGTTGGGGTGCCGCCCGGAAGAGGCGGTCATGGTGGGGGACGACGCGGTTTCCGATGTGGGAGGTGCACTGGCAGCGGGACTTTCCGCGGTTCTGGTGCAGACCGGGAAGTATCGACCGGGGGACGAGGCAAAGATCGAGCAGCCGGGAGCGGTCCTGGCAACGGACGTCGGTGATGCACTGGAAAAGATTGTCGGATTAATGCAATGAAATTAGAGTTTTAAAATCGTCTCAAATGTGCTACACCTTGTCTATGATGCCTGCGCATGGGGCGGCGGCTGTAGATGACCGGGTGAGGCGCATGGGAAAGGGCACGAGTACTAAGGTGGAACTGGTCGCGGAGGTAGCTGCCCTGCGGCAGAAGGTGGACGAGCTGGAGACGATCAAGCGCGTCTACGAGTGGATCGAGGAAGGATTAGCAAAGGCCCATAACTACGACAGCCTGACCGGTCTCCCCGGTTGGACCCTCTTCTTCAACCAGGTGAGCCAGGCCGTGGCGCTTGCCCAGCGCAACGACCGCCGGCTTGCGGTTCTCTTCTTCAGCCTCGACAACGTGAAGCTCATCACCGACAACCTCGGCCAGCAGTCCGGCGACATCCTTCTTACGGAGGTAGCCAGGCGCATTTCCGACTGTTTGCGCAAGAGCGACATCCTCGCCCGCCCCGGGAGGAACGAGTTCATGATCCTCCTTCAGGAGATCGGCCGGGCCGAGGACGCAGTGCAGATCGCGGAGCGGATCTTCACGGTCGTGAGCGCCCCGTTTCGGCTGGACGATCGGGAACTGGTGCTGACGGGAAACATCGGCATCAGCATCTATCCCAACGACTGGGCCAGCGTCAAGATCCTCATCAGGCGCGCCTATACCGCGATGCTCCGTGCCCG
>DATJLB010000141.1:0-3119 GCA_035490915.1 Geobacteraceae bacterium | reverse complement strand
ATGGTGGAGAAGCCGGATGCGGGGGACATCGTCGACCGGGAACGGGTGGAGATCGAATTCACCGACACCGCCTTCGACGTTTTCACCAAGGTGACCGGGGCGGCGGTGACGGTGATCGCGCGTGCCTGGCCGCTCCTGCGGGACGGGAAGGCGCAGCGCATACCGATGGACCTGAAAGCGGGGAGCTATTTCGGTGGCAGGAAGCCGGCCGACGGCCTGATCGACTGGACAAAGAGCGCCGTGCAGGTCTACAACCTGATCCGCGGCGTCACCCACCCCTACCCCGGAGCCTTCACCTTCCTCGATGGACAAAAGATCGTCATCTGGCAGGCCTGGCCGGTGGCGGGAAAAGGAGAGCCGGGAGAGATCGTCGCCACGGAGCCGCTCCTGGTCGGCACCGGCGAGGGGCTTCTGGAGGTCAGGTCGCTGCAGGTTGAAGGGGAAGAGGAAGTTTCGGCAGCAACTTTTGTCGCCAACCATAAGCTTAACCCTGCCGATTTTCGGAATTTATAAAAAACCAAACGGCTTCGAGAAACGAGTCGTATGCAAGGCGCCCAAGGAGCGGGGTGCGAGGCGTAGCAGCGCTACGTTGAGCGCCGCGAGACGCCGGGCAACGCCGCAGACGGCCGTTTGTCGGAGCCGCAACAAGGAGAAAGTTGCAATGAAAGTATTAATCCTCGGCGTCAACGGGTTCATCGGTAACGCTTTAACGAAACGCATCCTCGACACCACAGACTGGGAAGTCTACGGCCTCGACATGGCGACCGACAAGCTGGAGCACTCCATCGGCCACGCCCGCTTCCACTTCCTGGAGGGGGACATCACCATCAACAAGGAGTGGATCGAGTACCACATCAAGAAGTGTGACGTGGTGTTGCCGCTCGTGGCGATCGCCACCCCGGTCACCTACGTGAAGGACCCGCTCCGGGTGTTCGAGCTCGACTTCGAGGAGAACCTGAAGATCATCCGCCAGTGCGTGAAGCACAAGAAACGGGTGATCTTCCCTTCCACCTCCGAGGTGTACGGGATGAGCCCCGACCGGGAGTTCGACGAAGAGAGTTCGCCACTGATGCTCGGGCCGATCAACAAGGAGCGGTGGATTTACTCCTGCGCCAAGCAGATGCTCGACCGCGTCATTTACGCCTACGGCAGCCACGATGGGCTTCAGTACACGCTGTTTCGCCCCTTCAACTGGATCGGCCCGAAGCTCGACTCCATCTCCACCGCCAAGGAGGGGAGCTCCCGGGTCCTCACCCAGTTCCTGTACGACATCCTGGCGGATAAGCCGATCCAGCTCGTGGACGGCGGCCACCAGCGCCGCTCCTTCACCTACGTGGACGACGGGATCGACTGCCTGATGCGGATCATCGAGAACAAGGACGGCGCGGCATCCGGGGGGATCTTCAACATCGGCAACCCGGCTAACGACCTCTCCGTCAAGGAGCTGGCCGAGAAGCTGATCGCCCTGGTGAAGGAGTACCCCGACTACCGGGAGAAGGCAGAAAACTGCCGGATCGTGGAGACGACCTCCGGCGCCTTCTACGGCAAGGGGTACCAGGACATGCTGAACCGCGTCCCGTCGGTGAAAAACGCCAGGGAGCGGCTCGGCTGGGAGCCGAAGACTTCCGTCGACGAAGCCCTGCGCAAGACGCTGGACTTTTATCTCGTGCAGGAGCGGGAGAAGATCGAGCACCTGCTGTAAACGTGCAGCGTGCTGCGTGCGTTGAAAAGGCCGCTTCCGGAAGGGAGCGGCCTTTGTTTTTTGCTATGCGGGGAAAATGAAAAAATTCTTGTGCCCCGGGGGCTTTCATGTATCATGGCCACTATTTTTGAGGGAAGCAGAAAACTACGGAACACGCGTTATGTCCAGCTTCGTGAAAAACATCGTCGACGCTCCCCTAAGCCTCTTCGGTCGCGAGGCGGTCCGCTCCCTCTGCCGCAACAAGATGCGGAGCGCCCTCTCGGCGACCGGGATCACCGTCGGCATCGCGGCGGTCGTGTGCGTCGTGGCCATCGGCACGGCCGGCTCGCAGCGTGCCGAAGAGCAGCTCCAGAGCCTGGGGGAGAACCTCGTCTGGATCGAGGCGGGCTCCCGGAACGTCAACGGGGTGCGCTCCGGCAGCCACGGCATGACCTCCCTCACCATGGGTGACGCTGTGGCGATCGCCGACGAGGTGTCGACCATCAAGAACGTCTCGCCGAACGTGGACGGGTCGCTGATCGTCATCGCGGGGGACCGCAACTGGACGACGCGTTACCGCGGCGTCACCCCCGAATACCTGCAGATCAGGCGGTGGGAGCTGGCGGACGGTGCCCCCTTCACGCACGCGGACGTGGTGCGGAGCGCGAACGTCTGCCTGCTCGGACAGACGGTCTGCCGCGAGCTCTTCGGAGAGGAGACGGCGGTCGGCCGGAGCATCCGGATCAACAAGATGCCCTTCCGGGTGGTCGGCGTGCTCGCCCCGAAGGGGCAGTCGGGCACCGGCCAGGACCAGGACGACACCGTCATCCTCCCCTACACCACGGTGCTGAAGAAGCTGAGGGGAAGCGGCTTCACCTGGCTGGACGACATCATGTGCTCGGCCGACTCCCTCGAGGAAACCGGGCCGGCCATCGAGCGGGTTACCGCCCTCCTGCGCGACCGGCACCACATCCTCCCCGGCAGGGAGGACGACTTCAACATCCGTCATCCGGAGGAGCTGATCAAGGCCCAGATCGCCGCCAAGCGGACTCTCGCGCTCCTCCTCGAAAGCATCGCCTCGATCGCCCTCCTCGTCGGCGGGATCGGGATCATGAACGTGATGCTCGTGTCGGTAACCGAGCGGACGCAAGAGATCGGCATCCGTCTCGCCGTCGGCGCCACGGCGCGGGACATCCGGGTGCAGTTCCTGGAAGAGGCGGTCATCCTGAGCCTGTTCGGCGGTCTCCTCGGGATCGCAATCGGCGTCGTCGGCTCCTTCGTCATCGGGGCGGCTCTCGGCTGGCCGATGGCCATCCCGCCGGAGGCGCTGGTCGTCGCCCCGCTCTTCGCGGTCGGCGTGGGGATCTTCTCCGGCCTGTACCCCGCATGGAAGGCCGCCCGGATGGACCCGATCACCGCCCTGCGCCGGGAGTGAGGC
>DATJLB010000140.1:0-10285 GCA_035490915.1 Geobacteraceae bacterium | reverse complement strand
CTTAGCCAATCCCCCCGCACCAGCCCCTCCCGTTCCAGCTTGCCGTCGTCGATCAGGAACGCCGGCTCCTCGGTGATCCGGTAGATGAGGGAGGGGATCTTGTGGTCGCACAGCTCCGCCTCCACCCGGCACCAGTCGGTGCGGTGGATGACCCGGTCCCGTCGCGCCTCTTCACTGGCTGGGCGGCAGCGGAACCCTTCCGCGCCCGGCAGGATAAAGGTGGCCGTCCGGTCGGAGAAGACCTCGTGGACCCGGAAGGTGCACCAGGAGCGCTCGGTCAGGTTCCAGTCGTACCCCGCCAGCTTCCCGGCGGTCTTCGCGGCGAGTCCGGGGGGGCCGTAGATATCGAAGGTGCGGGGGGAGACATGGTTGTTCCGGACGAAGGTGTCGAACCCCATGAAGTGGTCCATGTGGGCGTGGCTGACGAACAGGGCGTCCACCGAGCGAAGGACCCGCTTCGCCAGGTGCTGGATCTGGCCGCAGTCGAAGAGGAGCCCCCTCCCGCTGGGGCGGACATGGAGGTAGAGGACCGGGTCGTCCAGGAGCCCCGAGAAGAAGGTCGGTTCCAGGTAGCGGAAGGGAAAGCGTCTCGTCATACCCCCAATAGTACCATACCTTGACCTTGGTCAATTGCGATTTTGTCGGGTGGCGTTATGCTGAAATCAAGGATGGGACGCAGATTGACGCAGAAAATGCGGATCAGGCCTTGAAAGCCATAAGGCCAGAGACTCTGGTCGTCAAGTCTGCGTTCATCGGATGTGATCCGCGGCCCATTCAGGTTTTGGTTTGATAACGACAGAGGAAGAGAAGGGAGGAACAGGATGAGTGAGCAAAAAGGAACCGTTGCCGGGGAGCCCGTCACCCTGACCGAGCTGGTCGCCTACCAGGAAGGGACGGTCGTGAGCAGGACGCTGATCGACAAGAAGGTCGGCACCGTGACGGTGTTCGCCTTCGGTGCCGGACAGGGATTGAGCGAGCACACCGCTCCCTACGACGTCTGCGTCCAGATCCTGGACGGCGAGGCGGAGATCACCATCGCCGGGACCGTCCATCATCTCGCCGCGGGGCAGATGATCATCATGCCTGCCAACAAGCCCCACGCCCTGCGGGCGGAGAAGCGCTTCAAGATGCTCCTGGTGATGATCCGGGCCTAGACTTCAAACCGGATTGCCGCGCGCTTCGCTCGCAATGACCGTCATTGCGAGGAGGGACGACGAAGCAATCTCGATGTGCAGAACCATCTGCTTGTACGCAAAAAGGCCCGCTGTGCGCGGGCCTTTTTGCGTCGGCATGTGATGAAGCTTACGGGCAGCCGCAGCGGCTCGCCCTGGAAATCTCGTACCCCTTGTGGAGGAGCTTGGCCACTTCTTTCGCGTGGTAGGTGATGATCAGGTCGGCGCCGGCGCGCTTGAAGGAGAGCATGGTCTCCATTGTGACCCGCTCCTCGTCGATCCATCCCATCTTGGCCGCCGCCTTGATCATGCTGTACTCGCCGGAGACGTTGTAGACCGCGACCGGGAGGTTGAACTCGTTGCGCATCTCCCGGACGATGTCGAGGTAGGGGAGCCCCGGCTTCACCATGATGATGTCCGCCCCCTCCTCCACGTCCATCTGCGCCTCGCGCAGCGCCTCCAGGCGGTTTGCCGGGTCCATCTGGTAGGAGCGGCGGTCGCCGAACTGGGGGGTGGACTCGGCCGCCTCGCGGAACGGCCCGTAGTAGCCGGAGGCGTACTTTACCGCGTAGCTCATCAGCGGAATCTGGTCGAAGCCGTTCTCGTCCAGGGTCTCCCGGATGGCGGCGACCCGGCCGTCCATCATGTCGGACGGCGCGACCATGTCGGCCCCCGCCCGGGCGTGGGAGAGCGCCTCCCTGGCGAGGAGCTCCAGGGTCTCGTCGTTGTCCACGTCGCCGTCCTTGATGATGCCGCAGTGGCCGTGATCCGTGTACTCGCACATGCAGACGTCGGTGATCACCGCGAGTTTCGGCACCTCTTTCTTGATGGCACGGATCGTCTCCTGGATGATGCCGTGCTCGGCGTAGGCGTCGGAGCCTACCGCGTCCTTCGTCTCCGGGATGCCGAACAGGATCACCGCCGGGACACCCAGCTCGTAGACTTCCTGGGCCTCGGCGACGATGTGCTCGATCGACTGCTGGTAGATGCCGGGCATGGAGGAGATCTCCTTCCTGATCCCCGTGCCGAACGCGGAGAACATCGGGTAGATCAGGTCGTTGGTGGAGAGGGAGGTCTCGCTCACCATGCGGCGGAAGACCTCTTTGCCCCTGATGCGGCGGGCGCGGAATGTGGGGAAGAACATATGGGTGCCTCCTTGCGGTCGGTTCATTTACTCTGTTTGAAGTACGTCACTATCTCTTCGGTCAGTGCGGCAACGGTGTATTCAGCCGGTTCGATCCGGACGTCCAGCCCGAGATCACGGCAGGTCTTGGCGGTAATCGGGCCGATGGAGGCGACCGCCACCCCCTCCAGAAGCTTGAGAAGCCGGTTCTCCCCGACCATGGTCGCCAGGTTCTCGACGGTGGAGGAGGAGGTGAAGGTGACGCAGTGGATGCGCCGCTCCTCCAGCGCCTGCAGGATGTTCGCGGGGAGGGAGGCGGGGACGACGTTCCGGTAGGCGACCGGGGCGGCGACCTCGGCGCCGAGTGCCGCGAGTCCCGCCGGGATCACCTCGCGCGCCTTGTCGGCACGGGGGAAGAGGACCCGCTTTCCGGCGATGTCCATTGCCCGGAACGCGTCGACCACCCCTTCCCCCTTGTAGTCGGCCGGCACCAGGTCGGGCCTGATCCCGTACGGGAGGAGGGAGGCCGCGGTCTTCGGCCCGACCGCGCAGACCCGGGCCTGGCCGAGCGCCCGCGTATCGAGCCCGAGCGCGGCCAGCCTGGCGAAGAAATACTTTACAGCGTTGGCCGAGGTGAGGACCAGCCAGTCGAACCGGGCGAGCGATCCAATCGCCGCGTCCAGCTCACTATAATCCCCCGGCGGAACGAGCTCGATGGTGGGACACTCAAAGACGTGGGCGCCGTGGCCGGCGAGGAGTCGACTGAATTCCCCCGCCTGGTCGGCGGCCCTTGTGACGAGTATCCCCCTGCCGAAGAGAGGCCGGTTGTCGAACCAGCGCAGGCTTTCCCTGAGGTGCACCACCTCCCCCACCACGGTGATCGCCGGGGCCTTGAAGCCGGCTTTTCGCGCCTTTTCTGCGATATCGGCGAGGGTGCCGACGAGGGTTTCCTGTTCCGGCCTCGTCCCCCAGCGGATCAGCGCCACCGGGGTTTCCGGGGAGCGGCCGTGATCGATGAGGTTTGCCGCGATCTCCGGGAGGTTCTTCACCCCCATGAAGAAGACGACGGTGCCGCTCCCGAGGGAGAGGCGCTCCCAGTCGATTTCCGACACCTCCTTGCCGGGGTGCTCGTGGCCGGTGACGAATGCCACCGAGGTGGTGACGTGGCGGTGGGTGAGGGGGATCCCGGCGTAGGCGGGGGCGCCGATGCCGGCGGTCACCCCCGGCACAACCTCGAAGGGTACCCCCGCCGCGACCAGAGCCTCGCACTCCTCGCCGCCGCGGCCGAACACGAAGGGGTCCCCCCCTTTGAGCCTCGCCACGACCTTTCCTCCCAGCGCCTTCGCCACCAGGAGCTCGTTGATCTGCTCCTGCGCCTGGTTGTGGGCGCCTCCCACCTTGCCGGCATAGATCAGCTCGGCGTCGGCGGCCGCATGCCGCAGGAGCTCCCCGTTGGCCAGGTGATCGTAGAGGATCACGTCTGCCTTTGCGATGCACTCCCGCCCCTTGACGGTGATCAGCCCCGGGTCGCCGGGACCGGCGCCGATCAGGGAGACGAAGCCTTTTTTCAGAGAATCAGTCATAGGGCAAGAATCAAGAATGAACGAAAGGCGAATTTAACAAGGATGGACAGGATATTCAGGATAAAGGCGAAAGAGGGAGGTTTTAATCCTGATTATCCTGAATATCCTTGTTAGATAAAGGTGTTAAACCGGTATTTCCTTGTCTCTCGAAACCTCCCGCTGGTAGACCTCGGAGAGGATCTCGTGGGCGCCGTCCTTCAGGAGCTTTTCGGCGAGTGCAATCCCGAGCTTTTCGCACTCCGTGGCCGGACCCGAGATCTCGCCCCGCACCGATTTGCTCCCGTCGACAGAGGCGACGAAGCCGACGAGCTTCAGCGTATCACCAGTCACCTCGCCGTGGGCGGCGATCGGTACCTGGCACCCCCCCTCGCAGCGCCACAGGAGCGCCCGCTCGGCACGTACCGCGTGGGCGGTGTCGGGGTGGTTGAAGAAGGCGATGGTCTCCTTCACCTTCTCGTCGTCCAGGCGGCACTCGATTCCCAGCGCCCCCTGGCCGATGGCTGGGATGGAGAAGTCGGCCGAGAGGTACTCGGCGACCTTTTCGGTGAAGCCGAGGCGCTTGAGTCCCGCGGCGGCGAGGATCACCGCGTCCAGCTTCTCGTCTTCCAGCTTTCGGATGCGGGTTTCGACGTTGCCGCGGATGATCACCATCTCCAGGTCGGGGCGCGCCTTCAGGAGCTGCGCCTGGCGCCGGAGCGCCGAGGTGCCGATCCTCGCCCCTTTCGGGAGGTCGGCGAACTTCACATTGCGGGAGATCACAGCGTCGCGCGGGTCTTCCCGCTCGGTGATGCAGTACAGGCCGAGCCCCTCGGGGAACTCGGTCGGCACGTCCTTCATGCTGTGCACCGCGATGTCGATCTCCCCCCGGAGCATCGCCTCCTCGATCTCCTTGACGAAGAGCCCCTTGCCTCCCACCTGGGCGAGCGGTACGTCAAGGATCTTGTCGCCGATGGTCTTGATCTTGGTGAGGGTCACCTCCATCCCGGGGTAACGCTTCTCCAGCTCCGACTTCACCCAGTTCGCCTGCCAGAGCGCCAGCTGGCTGGCGCGGGTGCCTATTCTCAGTTGTTTCAGTGCCATTAACAGCCTCCTCAAAACTTATTTAACAAGGATATTCAGGATAATCAGGATTAAAAACCATAAGACTTTGGGGTTATCCTGATTATCCGGAATATCCTTGTTAATTTTCGGTTTGTGTTACTCTTCTAATTCTCCCAGCTCCTCTTCCTCCGTCGCCTCGGTCTGCAGCTCGAACAGCTGGCGCAGGGCGTCCACGTAGAGGTCGGTACGTCCCCCCTGGCCGGTCTTTTTCAGGAGGGAGGTGGGGGGGTGGAGGAGCTTGTTGACGATGGCGGCGGTGCACGCCTCCAGCCGCTTCTGGGCATCGGGGGAGAGCTCCTTCCATCCGGCGAGGGTCTTCTCCAACTCCGCCCGGCGGATCTCCTCGAAACGGGAACGGAGCGCCACGATGGTCGGGGTCACCTCCAGCGAGGAGAGCCACTTGAAGAACTGGCCGATCTCCTGGTCGATGATCTGTTCCGCCTTCTCCGCTTCCTTCCCCCGCTGCTCCAGGTTGGTGGCCACCACCCCCTGGAGATCGTCCATGTCGTAGAGATAGACGTTCTCCACGTCGTTCACCTTCGGGTCGATGTCGCGCGGGACCGCGATGTCGATGAAGAACATCGGCTTCAGCTTGCGGCGCCGGATCACCTCCTCCACGTCCTTGTGGCCGATGATGAAGTGGGTGGCGCCGGTGGAGGAGAGGATGATGTCCGCCTTGTGGAGCTGGTCGATGAAGTCCTCGAAGTTGACCGGCCGGCCGCCGAACTCCTCGGCAAGCCGGACCGCCCGCTCGTAAGTCCGGTTGGTGACCATCACCCCCCGCACCCCGCTGTTCAGGAAGTGCTTCGCAGCCAACTCGCACATCTCCCCCGCGCCGATCAGCATGACGGTCTTGTCGGTCAGGTCGCCGAAGATCTTCTTCGCCAGCTCCACCGCGGCGAAGGAGACGGAAACGGCCGAGGAGGCGATCCGCGTCTCGGTCCGGACCCGCTTCGCGACGGAGAACGCCTTGTGGAGGAAGCGGTTGAGGATGATGCCGGAGCTCCTGAACTCGGCCGCGTAGCCATATGCGGTCTTGATCTGCCCGAGGATCTGCGGCTCGCCGACCACCATCGAATCGAGGCTGGAGGCGACCCGGAAGACATGGCGGATCGCAGCTTCGCCGTGATGGCTGTAGAGGTGCGGTTCCAGCGTTTCCAAGGAGATGGCGTGGTAGTCGGCCAGGAACCGCTTCAGCCGGGCCATGCCCCCCGCCACGTCGTGAGTGGTGGCGTAGATCTCCACCCGGTTGCAGGTGGAGACGATCACCGCCTCGGTGAGGTCCGGGAGCGCCACCAGTTCCCGCAGCGGCTTTTCCATATGGTTCGGGGCGAAGGCGACCTTCTCCCGGATGTCTACCGAGGCTGTTTTGTGGGAGAGTCCCACGACCACAATGTTCATTACATGCCTCCGAGCAGCCGCTGGTAGCTGTGCTGGGATTCACTCGGAAGGAGGTTCACTCCCAGGAAGGTGAAGAGGAGAATGCAGAAGCCGATGATCGCCAGGATCGCCGCCTTCCTGCCGCGCCAGCCGGTGGTGAGCCTGCCGTGCAGGAGCGCCGCGTAGATGAACCAGGTGATCAGCGACCAGGTCTCCTTCGGGTCCCAGCTCCAGTAGGTTCCCCAGGCGGTTTCGGCCCAGATGGCGCCGGTGATGATGGCGACCGTCAGGAGCGGAAAGCCGAAGGTGAGGCAGCGGTAGTTGATCTCGTCCAGGACGTCGAGGGAGGGGAGCTTCTGGTAGAGGGAGCCGAGCCGCTTCCGCTTCAGGAAGTGCTCCTGGATCAGGTACATGATGGCGGCGCCGAAGGCGACCGCGAAGGTGGCGTAGCTCACGAAGGCGAGGCTGGAGTGGACGAAGAGCCAGTTGCTCATCAGCGCCGGCGGCAGGAGCGGGATGGCCGACGGATAGAGGCTCGACCCGATCATCAGGAGAAGCGCCAGGGGGGTGACGAAGGGGCCGAGGATGAAGACGTGGTATTTCCGTTCGAAGGCGATGAAGACGCCGACGATGGCGAGGCTGAAGAAGGAGAGCGACTCGTGGAGGTTGGTGATCGGGGTGTGCCCCGCCTCGACGTAGCGTACGACGGTGAAGCCGGCGTGGATCAGGAAACCGGAGGAGATCAGCCAGTGGGCGGCCCGCCCGAGGATCGGCCGCGGCTTCAGGAGGTAGGCGAGGTAGGCGACCGTGGCGACGGAATAGAGGCCGAGCGTGATGTAGAAGAGGAGGGCGTTCATTCGGTGTCCTTTTTTCCCACTCCCAGTTCGGCCAGGGTGTAGCCCGGACCGAAGAGCTCCGCGAGCAGGTGGTCTATTTCGGCGGTGGAGCGGTTCCTGATCAGTGCCGGCAGGTCGTGGCCGACGAGATCGTTAAAAATCTTCCCATTGTATGCGTTGTTTCCCTTTTCAGTCAACAGCTTTTCGCGCAGCGCGCCCAGAAGGCGGAGGGTGTCTTCGTATTCCGGACCGAACCGCTCCTCCAGTTCCTCGCGGATCCGGCGCGCCAGGGCGGGGGAGTTCCCCCCGGTCGAGACGGCGATCATGAGCTCCCCCCGCCGCACCAGCGCCGGCAGGGTAAATGCGCCCAACTCCGGGGCGTCGGCGATGTTCGCGGGAATGCCGAGCGCCTTCCCCTCCGCCGCCACGGCCCGGTTGACCGCGGGATCGCCGGTGGCGGCAAAGGCGAGGAAGGCGCCGGCCAGGTCCCCCGGGGCGAATTTCCGCGCCAGGTGGGCGATCTTTCCTGCCTCGCGCAGCTCCGCGAGGCACGGGTCGAGCTCCGGGGCGATCACCGTCACCCTGGCGCCGGCGTCGAGGAGCGCCGCGCACTTGCGGGCGGCAACGGCGGCACCTCCCACTATGACCGCCGGCCGGTCGCATACGTCGAGATTTATCGGGAAGTATCGCATAGGCGTGACACCACATTATACCGGATCGCCGATTTAATCAAGAGCGGGCTCCTTCCGCGGGCTGATGGCGCGCCATTTCCCGCTTGCTTTTTTCGGATGTTCGGCTATACTAAATCGCACTTTTCATATCTATACGGGTGGTCCCAAAAGGAGAGATTCGATGGCGAGCGATAAAGTGTGTACATTCGGAGACGACAATTTCGATACGGAAGTGCTGCAGGCCGGGCTCCCCGTGCTCGTCGATTTCTGGGCCACCTGGTGCGCCCCCTGCAAGGCGATCGCCCCCGTGATCGATGCCATCGCCGACGAATACGACGGCAAGGTGAAGGTCGGCAAGGTGAACGTCGACGACAACCCCGCCATACCTGGCCGGTACGGGGTTCGCGGCATTCCGACCGTCATCCTCTTCAAGAACGGCGCGGTGGTGGACCAGGTTGTGGGTGCCGTACCCAAGGCGCAGCTCGAGGCGCTCATCAAGAAGGCGCTCTGACCCGAAAGGACGCACGCATGAGGTTTACTGAAAAAGCTCTCAAGGCCTGCCTGGCCGTTGCGGCGGTGCTCGTTCTGGCGGCTCCCCTGCCGGCGTCGGCCATCGTCCGGAAGGGGGACGCGGCTCCCCCCTTCAAGGTGGTCTCCACCTCGGGGCAGGCCATCAACCTCGCCAACTACAAGGGGTACGTGCTGGTGCTGGACTTCTTCGCCACCTGGTGCGCTCCCTGCCGGGAGGCGATCCCCCACCTGGTGGAGCTGAACCGCAAGTACGGCAAGCAGGGCCTGCAGGTCCTCGGCCTGAGCGCCGACGAGGACGGCGAGAAGGTCGTCAGGGATTTCGTCGCCGAGAAAAGGATCAACTACCCGGTTGCCCTGGCGGGCGAAAGCGTGATTACCGATTACGGCCTCCGTTCCATCCCCACCATGTACGTCATCAACAAGAAGGGTGTCGTCGTGGAGAAGTACATGGGGTTCGGCGACGACATGGAGAAGACCATGGAGGCGCTCATCAAGAAGCTGCTGGCCGAATAAATTTTCTAACCTCTCGATAGAAAGGGGGCGACCGTCGATCGCCCCTTTTTTTGTTCCCGCGAAACCCGCACCACGTTCCTTCCTCCCGCCAGCGTCAACAAAGTTTACACTGTCAACTATGTTTACACCTCTCGCCAGCCCTTGACCGGCGCCGCATCGCAAGTGCGGACACGGCACGCCGCGTAAATTCCGTTTACCATTTCTCATCAAGCCTGAGGTATCTTCCATCCGGAGAACCGCCGTAGACACGGCGTGACCCATAACGCCAGCAATGGCGCGGTTCTTGTACACCGTCTGATGACCATCGGGAAGGGGATGCAGGCGCGGGCGTGAGCTTAGTTTCAGTAGGGAGGAGAGGCATGAACAAGCAGCTCAAGAAGACGACGATTTTCGAACTGACGTCGGTCCGGGAGGAACTGGCCAGCATGTACCTGCGCATCGAGACCGACCCTCTGGAAAAGAGGGCGTTCCTGCAGGACATCGCCCTGGCCGACGAACGGGTCGCGACCGCCATCAGCCGCATCAAGATGATCCGGGAATAGAGGGGGAATGACATGAAGGTGTATCGATTGATTTTTGTGTGGACGGTCCTGGCCCTGCTGCTGACGGCGTGCAATGGCGGCAGCTCGCCCCCTGTCTCCCAGCAGCAGATGGGGGGCTCGATTCAGGGCGTCCAACTGGCGCTGTCGGCGGCGGTTTCGACCATAGCCGGCCCGACTTCGGCAGCCATCGACGGACAGGCGCAGACGGCGCGGTTCGATGCCCCTTCCGGGATAACATCGGACGGCACGTACCTCTACGTCGCCGACTCCCAGTTCCATACGATCCGGAAGGTGTCGATCGCCACCGGCGATGTCACGACCCTGGCCGGATTGGCAAGAAATCCGGGCATGACTGACGGCGTGGGGTCATCTGGGCGCTTCAACACCCCTGCCGGCATAGCCACGGACGGAACCAGCCTGTTCGTGGCGGACAACGGGAACAACACCATTCGCAAGGTTGTCGTTGCCACGGGTGCGGTGGCAACCCTTGCCGGGAGTGCGGGGAACTGGGGTTCGCAGGACGGTACCGGTACCGCGGCCCAGTTTGCCTCTCCCAAGGGGGTGGTGGTTGTCGGCGGGAATCTGTACGTCACGGACTCCTCGAATTGCACCATCCGCAAGGTGGAAATCGCCACAGGCGCGGTAACGACGTTTGCCGGAAGTGCGGGAAGCTGGGGGTCGGCGGACGGGACGGGTGCTGCAGCGCAATTCGCAAGTCCTCAAGGGATTGCTACGGATGGGGTAAATCTGTTCGTTGCCGACAGCGGCAACCGTACCATCCGCAAAATAGAGGTTGCCACAGGCCAAGTGACGACCCTGGCTGGTGCTACCGC
>DATJLB010000139.1:0-8692 GCA_035490915.1 Geobacteraceae bacterium | reverse complement strand
CCAACGCCGGTAGCGCTCAAATATGGCGTTGCCGAACGAGGAGGTTCTTATGGCGATCAAGGTCAAGTCTTTCGGTATGGAGCTCCGTCCCCTGAAAACCATGAAGGAGCTGAAGGCGCTGGATGACATGGTGAATGAGTTCATAGCGCAGAACGGCGTGCGGAAGGTCGTTTCCGTTTCGGACTCCCCCACCACCGACGACAAGGGGGAAACGATCGGCCTCGTCAGGATCATCGCCTACGAGGATTGAGCAGAAAGGCGCGGGAAACCGCGCCTTTACTTTTTCCGCCGATGCACCGTATAATTAAGGCAGACCCGAAACCCGATAAACGATGCTCGTTTAGGACAGATTTTTTTCTTTGACTGCACAGGCGGTATCAGGCGAGGCGGCTGCCATGTCTTTGTTGCGGCGCAAAAGAAAATATCGCATCCTCCGTTCTCCCCGGTTCCTCTCGCTCATCTGGCGGAACACCCAGGCGGTCGTGTCCCACGACAACCGGGTCACGCCCTTCCGGGAGGGGGGGGATTTCCTGGCCGCGATGTTTCAGGCGCTTGCGGCAGCGGAGCGGCTGATCGTCCTGGAGTTCTACATCGTGCGGGACGACTGCACCGGCTGTGCCTTTGCAGAGTCGCTCCTCTCCGCCGCCGCGCGCGGAGTGGAAGTCCTCCTTCTCTACGACTACGTCGGCAGCTTCGATACCCCCGGCTCTTATTTCAAAAACCTGGAAAAGGGGGGCGTGCGCTGTCTCCCTTTCAACCCCGCTCCTTTCAAAAAGGGGGTTGCCTGGTTCGACAAGCGGGACCACCGGAAGATGGCGGTCATCGACGGCAGGACCGCATTTGTCGGCGGACTCAACATCGGCGACGAATACGCCGGGCATGGGGAGAGCGCGGAACGATGGCGGGACATGGGGGTGCGGATCGACGGGGCGGCGGCGGCGGAGTTGCAGAACCTCTTCTTCCTCAGCTGGCAGGACGAGGGGGGAGCGGCGGTCGCGACGGACTTTCCCGAGGGACCGGTGCCCGCGGCGGACGGCGACGGCGCTGAGGTGATGATCGTTAACGGCGGCCCGCACCACAACCGTTCCCTCATCCGGAGCGCCTTCCAGATGGCCATCGCCGGTGCATCGGAGGAGATCAAGATCCTCAACCCATACTTCCTTCCCGGTCCTCGCGTGCTCAGGTCTCTTCTGCGCGCCGCCGGCAGGGGAGTGCGGGTCCAGCTGATCCTCCCAGCCAAGAGCGACGTGCCGCTCGTGCGGCTCCTCAGCCGGAGCTACTACGCCCTTCTGTTGCGGGGGGGAATCGAGATTTTCGAGCGGCAGGGGACGATGCTCCACGCCAAGGTGATGCTGATAGACGACTACTGGGCGGTGATCGGTTCCGCCAACCTGGACCACCGGAGCTTCCACCGCAACTACGAGGTGAATGTCATCGTCGATAGCCGCGAGTTCGGCAGCCAGGTGGCCGAGATGTTTGAACAGGACCTGGCCATGTCCCGCTCGATCGTGCTTGAGGAGCACGAACGACGCGGCGTCTGGGTGCGGTTTTTGGAGCGCTGCTGCGCGCCGATAAGCTGGTTTCTGTGATTTACCGTGAGAGAAGGAGGGAACCCCATGTCCGCAGCCGACGCCCTGATCGAGTCAATGAAACAGCGGCTTGCCACCGAGATCCATGTCGGTCCGTGGCTCACTGTCGACCAGGAGCGGATCGATCGGTTCGCCGAGGTGACCGGCGACGTCCAGTGGATCCACATCGACCCGGAGCGCGCCCGCCGGGAGTCTCCCTACGGCACCACCATCGCCCATGGGCTGCTCACGCTGTCGCTCCTCCCGTTCCTTACCGAGAGCAACCACCCCGACTTTTTTCAGAAGAACTATCCGGGGATGCGGATGCGGGTCAACTACGGGTTCGACCGCGTCCGCTTCCCCGCGCCGGTGCGCGTCGGCTCCCGGATAAGGGCGCGGACCGTGCTCCATGCAGTCGGGAAGGCGGAGGAAGCGGTGCAGATCGTCTACCTGATCACGGTGGAGATCGAGGGGGGCGCGAAGCCCGCCTGCGTGGCGGAGTTCATCGCCCGGGTCTACTAATAGTTTTTTGAATCAGTGAAGTGCCAGCTCCCGGACCACGTCTCCGAGCATCCGTCGGATGGTCCGTTCCTCCACGAAGCTGAACAGCTCCCCTCTGCCGAACACCATCTCCACGCAGTCACGCCAGCTCCTGACGGTCACCGGCACCTCGCTGACCCCGTTTCCCAAGAGGCCGTAGCAGAGGAGCTCGGTTCCTCCCGCCTTCCGGCGCGGCTCGCTCTTCCGCAGATCGAAGTAGACCGCCTGGTCGCATGTGTCGTTGGTAAGGTAGATCATGGCACACCTCCTTGTGTACCATTTAACCAGGGGCGTGAGACAGAATATGTCGCTGTATGCTGGGGGCGCATCAGCAGGAAATCCAGCCTCCTCTTCCATTCTGATGTACGCCTGAGATAAAGCTTTCTTACGGCATTGCCTTGCTAAAACTATTTTGGTTGGTAATATCGCTGTATAACGCCAAGCACACTAGGAAAGAATTCGCACTCCATAGGGCACAGCAGTAACGCCCACAGAGTCTCCCCCACGGGCGCGTTCGGGAAGGGCAACAAGGTTCAATGCCTCGTTCGTGAGGCGGGAGATGTGCCATGTGGACGATTTTCCTGCTGTGTTTGCTTGTGCCTTCCGTTGTTGTTGCAGGGCAGGAACCCAAACCGCTGCGGTTGGGCTATGACCCGAATATCACCCATGCGCAAGCCCTCTACGCGCGGGCGACCGGCGAGTTCGAGAAGGCGGTGGGTGTGCCCATCGAATGGGTTTCCTTCAATGCCGGGCCGTCGGCGATAGAAGCCCTCTTTATCGATTCCATTGACGCCACATATGTCGGTCCCGGTCCAACGATCAATGGCTACCTAAAGTGCAAAGGAGAGAAATTCGTTGTCGTGGCGGGCAGCGCCAGCGGGGGGGCCGGACTGGTAGTACGGCAGGATTCCGGCATAAACGGGGTAAGGGATTTTGATAACAAGGTCATCGCCACGCCGCAGCTGGGCAACACTCAGGACCTCGCTGCGCGCGCCTGGTTCGCGAACGAGGGGTACCGGCTCAAGGAGCAAGGGGGAACGGTCGCATTGATTCCCTTGTCCAATCCGGACCAGTTGGCCATGTTCAGGAAAAAACAGATCGACGGGGCGTGGACGGTGGAACCTTGGCTGTCGCGGCTGGAACTGGAGGGGGGGGGGCGCCTGTTCCTCGACGAGAAAAGCCTCTGGCCCGGCGGCCGCTTTGTAACCACGCACCTGGTCGTCGCCAAACGGTTTCTGGCAGAACGCCCGGAACTGGTGAAGAAGTTACTGGCGGCCCACATCGATATCACGCGTCGCATCAACGCCGACAAGGAGGCTGCGGCGAAGGTCCTCAATGCCCAGCTCAAGAAGGAAACGGGCAAAATGTTGAAACCCGAAGTAATCGAACGGGCACTGTCCCGCGTGGAATTGACATGGGATCCGATCGCCTTCTCGCTGCGGAAATCGGCGGAAATTGCCCACAGAATCCGGTTTATCAGGGCGGTACCTCACCTGGCCGGGATCTATTCGCTGAAGCTGTTGAATGATGTGCTGAGCGAAAAAAAACTCCCGGAGATACAACCGGAGATACGCACCTCTGAAAGGTGACGGCATGGCAAAAACGCTCCCACGAGACACCGAGGGTCCATCGGCGCCAGCAGTCAAGCTCCGGCTCACGAACGTGTCAAAGACCTATCGAAGCGCGACGCAGGCAATAGAAGCGCTGACGCACGTGAACCTCGAGGTGAAGGAAGGCGAGTACGTCGTCTTTTTCGGCCCTTCCGGGTGCGGCAAGTCCACTCTGCTGGATCTCATCGCCGGCTTCGAAACACCTACCGCGGGCAAGATAACGCTGGAAGGGAAGCCCGTCACGAAGCCGGGGAGCGACCGCCTGATGATGTTTCAGGAACACACGCTATTCCCGTGGCTGAACGTCATCAAGAATGTGATGTTCGGCCTGAAAAACGAACGAGCATATCGCTTCAGACCCGGGAAGCAGCGCAGAGAAGCGCGCTACTGGCTGGAGTTGATGCATTTGGAGGAATTCGAGGCGGCCCTGGTTCACGAACTGTCCGGCGGCATGAAGCAGCGCGCCGCGTTGGCCCGAGCGCTGGCGCCCGATCCGAAGGTGTTGCTGATCGATGAGCCGTTTCCGGCGCTCGATGCGCTGGTGCGGGCGAAACTCTACGGTGATTTGCAGGAAATCCTGATTCGAACAAAGAAAACGATCATCTCCGTTACCCATGACCCGCGGGAAGCCGCCTGCCTGGGTGATCGTGTTCTCGTATTTACACCATCGCCTGGCAGGATTCAGAGGGAAATCCCTGTGAACCTGCCGCGACCGCGAGATATCAACTCTCCCGAGGTTGGCGCATACGCGAGTCAAATCATGGCTGAACTGGAGAGCGCCGCCCATGAAAGACAATAACGCCAAGGAAACCGCCTTCTACGTCCTCCTTTTCTATGTCCTCCTTTTGTCGGGCTGGCAGATAGTGTTCAAGGCGGGTTTCATTCCGGATTACCTGTTTCCTTCTCCTGCTCAGGTGGGCAACAGGCTGTGGGAACTCGGGTCGGACGGCTATCTCTTCCCGAGCATCCGCACCACGCTGCTCCGCATGGTTGTGGGGTACGTGATCGGTGCCGCAATCGGATTAAACATAGGCTTGCTGATGGGAGTCCTGCCGATCGCCAACCAGTGCCTGAAATCGCTTTTACTCGGTTTGCAAACATTGCCGACCGCGGCCTGGGTGCCCATCTCTCTTCTCCTGTTCGGGCTTAGCGATCACGGGATTTACTTCGTCATCATCATGAGTTCCGTTCCCGCCATCGCAATCGCCACGTCCAGCGGGATTCTGCACATTTCCCCCCTTTATCTCCGTGCCGCGAAAACTCTCGGGACACGCTGGTACGGCATGCCACACCGGGTAATTCTCCCCGCCGCGTTTCCCGCGATTGTCACCGGCCTCAAGTTAGGCTGGACGCTGGGTTGGCACGGAGGGGTTTCGGCCGAATTGATCAAGTCGAGTGTCGGTCTCGGCTTTCTGCTGTATATGGGGCGCGAACTGAACGATGCGGCACAGGTCATCGGCATCATGGTCGTGACGATCCTGTTCGGCGTCCTGCTGGATCGCTTTTGCTTCGGCATAATCGAGCAACACATCCGCACCCGCTGGGGCTTTGAAAAACGAACATAAACGCGAGTTGGTGCATAGCATTAGGTGCATAAACTAAAACGACCACGTCCTTATGCTGGCAGCGGAAACTTTCCTGCTCTGAGGGGGGAGACACCGAAGCGGGGCGCGTTTCGATATCTGATGAACGGAGTCGGGACGCGCCCTTTATTTTGACGCAAAAACGGCGAGAATCACTCGTAGCGGAGCGCGTCGATCGGGTTCAGCCCGGCCGCCTTGCGGGCGGGATAGAAGCCGAAGAAAACGCCGACGCCGGCGGAGAAGAGGAAGGCGATGACGATCGCCTGGGTGGAGATGAGGGTCGGCCAGCTCATCAGCTTGGAAACCACCATGGCGCCCGCCACCCCGACCCCCATGCCGATCACCCCGCCGCAGGTGGTGAGGAGCACCGCCTCGGTGAGGAACTGGAGCAGGATGTCGTGCTGCTTGGCGCCGATCGCCATCCGGATGCCGATCTCGCGGGTCCGCTCCGTCACCGAGACGAGCATGATGTTCATGATGCCGATCCCGCCGACGATCAGTGAGATGGAGGCGACCGCGCCGAGCAGCAGCGACATCACCTTGGACGACTGCTCTGAGACCGCCAGGATCTCGGAGAGGTTTCGGACCGTGAAGTCCCGCTCCCGGGACGGACCGATCCGGTGGCGCTGGTCGAGGAGCGCGGTCACCTCGTCCTCCGCCTTTTTCAGGACGTCGGCGCTCTGCGCCTGGACCATCATGGCGCCGACCGAGTTGGGGAACTGGCTGCCGAAGACCTTCCGCTGGGCGGTGGTGAGGGGGATGAAGATCACGTCGTCCTGGTCCTGCCCCTGGGGAGACTGCCCCTTGTGCTCCAGCATGCCAATCACCGTAAAAGGGATCTTCTTGATCCGGACGATCTTCCCGACCGGGTCGGCGCTACCGAACAGATTCTCGGCGACGGTCTGGCCGATCAGGCAGACCTTGGTGGCGCCGTCCACGTCGGAGGGGGAGAGGTTTCTCCCGCTCGTGAGCGGCCAGTCGCGCACCGCGAGCATCTCCGGGGTACACCCTATGACGATGGTGGACCAGTTCTGGTTGCCGAATACCACCTGGGCCGACCCCCGGACCGTGGGGGCGACCTCGCCGATGGAGGGGCATTCCGCCTTGATCGCCCTGGCGTCGTCGAAGGTGAGGGTAGGGGTGCCGCCGGCGCCGGTACGCAAGCCACCGCTCGTGGTGGAGCCGGGGATCACCAGCAGCAGGTTGCTGCCGATGCTGGCGATCTGGTCGGAAATCATCTTGCTCGCGCCGGAGCCGATGGCGACCATGGCGATCACAGCGGCGATGCCGATGATGATGCCGAGCATGGTGAGGAGCGCCCGCATCTTGTTGACCCGGAGCGCCCGGATGGCGATGAGGAGGCTCTGCAAGAGGGTCGTCATGATTTCCGCTCCTCCGTCTTCGCCGCGAGCCGCGGCGTGCTGTTCGGGGCGTCGGAGACGATGAGGCCGTCGCGGAAGATGATCTGCCTGCCGGTGAAGGCGGCGATGTCCGGCTCGTGGGTGACCATGATGATGGTGATCCCCTGGCGGTTGAGGCCCTGGAAGATCCCCATGATCTCCTCGGAGGTAGCGGAGTCGAGGTTACCGGTCGGCTCGTCCGCCATGATGATGGCGGGGTCGTTTACCAGCGCCCGGGCAATCGCCACCCGCTGCTGCTGGCCGCCGGAGAGCTGGTTCGAGTAGTGGTCCGCCCGGTCGGCGAGCCCTACCTGCGCGAGGGCGGCCATAGCCCGCTCCCGACGTTCGGTGGAGGGGACGTGGGCGTAGACGAGCGGGAGCTCCACGTTTTCCCGCGCGGTGGTCCGGGCGAGGAGGTTGAACCCCTGGAAGACGAAGCCGATCTTCAGGTTCCGGATCTCCGCCAGCTGGTTCCGCGACAGCTTGCCGACGTTCACCTCCTCCAGTCGGTACTCGCCGGAAGTCGGCACGTCGAGGCAGCCGAGCACGTTCATGCAGGTCGACTTGCCGCTTCCCGATGCCCCCATGATGGAGACGAACTCCCCCGGCCGGACGGTGAAGGAAATCCCCTTCAGCGCCTCCACCCGTTGGTCTCCCATGGTGTAGACTTTGGTGACGTTATCGAGACGTACGACGTTGGTCATCTAAAATCTCGGCCCCATGGGCGGCCCGCCCATTCCACCACCCGACTTCTTCTGGGTGGCTATCTGCTCGACGATCACCTCGTCGTTTTCCTTGAAGTTCCCCTCCACCAGCTCAACCTGACCGTCGTTGGCGACGCCGGTCGTGACCTGAACCGCCACCGGTTTTCCGTCCGGGCCGAGGGTGAAGACTTTCTGGACCGCCTCTTTCTTCGGCGCGCGGGTGGCTCCACCGGCGGTGGCTCCGGCCGTCTTTTCCTTTGCTTCCTTCGCCCCTTTCGGTTTGAAGCGGAGCGCTGCGGCGGGGAGCTTCAGCACGTTTTCCTTCCGGGCGGTCTCGATGGTGACGTTGGCGGTCATCCCGGGTTTCAGTCGCAGCTCCTTGTTGTCGACACCGATCACGACGACGTAGGTGACCACGTTCTGGGTGATGACCGGGGCGTTCCTGATCTGGGTCACGGTGCCCCGGAACTTCACGTCAGGGTAGGAGTCGACCGTGAACGCGACCGGCTGCCCCTCCTTGACCCGGCTGATGTCCGCCTCGTCCACGCTGGTGTCGATCTCCATTTTGGTCAGGTCCTGGGCGATGGTGAAGAGGGTGGGGGTCTGGAACGAGGCGGCCACCGTCTGCCCGACGTCGACGTTGCGCGACACGACGATCCCGTCCACCGGGGATACGATGGTGGAGTACTTCAGGTTGGTCTGCGCCTGGCTGTAGGCACCGCGCGTCTGTGCGACGTTCCCTTCGGCCCCCTTCACGGCCGCGACCGCCTCATTGTACTTGGTCTCGGCCGTATCGAAATCGCTCTGGGCGACGATCCCGTCCTTGACGAGCTGGCGGTTCCTCTCCAGGGTCCTTTTTGCGTCGGTCAGGTCCGCTTTCGCCTTTTCCAGCGTGGCTTGGGCATTCAGGTAGTTGCCGCGGGACTGTTCCACCTGGGCCGAGAACAGGGCGGGGTCGATCTGGGCAATGGTCTGTCCCTTGCGGACCTTCGAGTTGAAGTCGACGAAAAGCTTCTGGATGGTGCCGGAAACCTGGGTGCCGACTTGCACCGTCACCACCGCGGCGAGGTTGCCGGTAGCAGAGACGCTGGAGACGATGTCTCCCCGCTCGACCCTGGCGGTCTTGTAGATCGGCGCCTCGGGCTTTCTGCCGTACAGATAGATTCCCGCCCCGAGGAGGGGGATGACGATCAGGGCGGCTACGACGATTTTTTTCATGATGACCTCGGGCCTCTATTTTTCCGGGGGTGCTGCGGCGATGGTTCAGCTGAACAAATGTTCAGTTGA
>DATJLB010000138.1:0-1902 GCA_035490915.1 Geobacteraceae bacterium | reverse complement strand
CCCCAGCAGTTCGCCCCTGATGGACCGGATCTACCTTTTCGAGCCGCTCGCCCTGGAGTACCTCGGGGCGGGGCTGAAACTGGACGGCCACGAGGTTCTGCTCCTGGACGCCCGGATCGGCTCCCGGCGCTTTTCCGCTTCGGCATTCACAACATGCTCTTGCGCATAAGGCTGTTCGGCACCTTCCTGCGGCGGGTCCGCTCGTTTCACCTGGATTATTGACCGCTACCGTACTATTCTGTTATACATTTACCATGAAGACCCGCGACAGAATCATCGAGGCCGCCGTAAAACTCTTCAACGAGCAAGGGACGAAAGCGGTGACAACAAACCACATCGCGAAGGCGTGCGGCATCAGCCCGGGCAACCTCTACTACCACTTCCGCAACAAGGACGACATCATCCGCGCCATCTTCGAGCAGATGGATGCCTACGGCCTGGAGCAGTACCGGCAGATCGTCGGCGACCACCCCCCCGGCACGCCGGAGTCGATGGAGCGGACCTTCGCCATGATCCAGGAATACAACTGGCGCTACCGGTTTTTCAAGCGCGAGCTGACCCCCCTTGTCATGAACGACCCGCTCCTCAGGGAGCGGTTCACGACGACACACCGCGTCATGCTTGCCATCATCCGCCAATCTATCGACAGCTCCATCGCGAGCGGTTTCCTCGCGCCGATGGACGAAGGTGAGCGGGCGCTCTTCACCGAGGAGGTCTGGCTGGTAACCCTCTTCTGGCTCAACTACCTGGAGGTGGGTGGGGAGGACGTGAGCGCGACGACCCTCCAACGGGGTATCGATCTGCTCCGCACCATGCTCCGGCCGCGCCTGACAAAGGAAGCGCTCGGGGCCATGGTCGCCACGTCAGGAACTGCAGGGAGACGCATTAAATGACACTCTGGAAAACCACGACGACGCTGAATAAGCTCAGGGAGCGGTCTGCCTGTACCCTGATCGAGCATCTCGGAATCGAGTTCCTGGAGATCGGCGACGATTACCTCAAGGCGCGCATGCCGGTGGATGCCAGGACACGGCAGCCGGAGGGTATCCTGCACGGCGGGGCGTCGGTGGCGCTGGCGGAGACGCTGGGGAGTGTCGCCGCCGGCCTGTGCGTCGACAGGGAAAAGACGGGGGTAGTCGGCCTCGACATCAACGCCAATCACATCCGGCCGGTGACCGGCGGCTGGGTCACCGGCCTAGCGCGGCCGATCCATATCGGGAAGACGACCCAGGTGTGGGAAATCATGGTGTATAATGAAGAGGAAAAGCTCGTGTGCGTCTCACGGCTCACCGTCGCGAACGTGGCCAGACCGCGGCGCCGGTCCGCAGAGACAGAGAGCTGGCCGAAGGACGACCGATGAGAGTGACCGCAATCGTCGGAAGCTATCGCAAGGGGGGGATAATCGACTCCGCAGTCGATGAGGTCCTCGCCGCAGCCCGGCAAGAGGGGGCGGAGGCCGAAAAGGTCTACCTGATCGACCGGAGAATCGAGTTCTGCACCAACTGCCGCTCATGCATGCAGATGGCGGGGGATATGCGGGGGGCATGCCCCATTGCTGACGAGATGGACTCCCTCCTGGATGCGCTCGATCGTTCCGACGGCATCGTGCTCGCTTCGCCGGTGAATTTCGGGACAGTCACGGCGGTCATGAAGCGGTTTATCGAACGGCTCGGCTGCTATGCCTGCTGGCCGTGGGGGATGCATAGCCCGCAGATGCGCCTCAAGGTGAATGGCAAGCGTGCCGTGCTGGTCACCTCCTCGGCGGCGCCCGCCTTCCTCGCCCGCCTGGCGACGCAGGTCGTCGGTCTCCTGAAGAAAACGGCGAAAATAGTGGGGGCGCGGTCGGTCGGGGTGCTGTTCATCGGACTTGCCGCTCAGGACCAGCGGCAGCGGTTGGGAGAG
>DATJLB010000137.1:0-5751 GCA_035490915.1 Geobacteraceae bacterium | reverse complement strand
CCTCACTCCTTCCGCGAGATCACAACGACCAGCGGATGGTCGAAGCCCGCCTCGGTAACGGCACAGCCCGCCTCGGCTGCCCCTTCGAGGCAGCGCTCAGCCAGGCCGTGACTCCGTAAACGCGGGTGTTTTGGCAGTGCGAAAACGCCGCACCAGCACGGGCATGAGAAACATGGCGCCGAGAACGATCAGCATCGTGGTGTTAGGGTCGCGGAAATAGCTGTTCAGGCGCAGGGTCGTCACCGCGATGACGGAAAAATAGATCATGTCGCCGGCGATGGCGAAGGCCCAGCCGGCAAGAAAGCCGTGGCCGGCGGCAAGGGCCGCGGCGCGCCCCGTCATCGGATCCACGCCGAAGGCGACCATGACGAGTGCAACCGGACCGGCGCCGGTTCCGGTGAAATGGGCGGCGCTGCGGGCCGTTGCAGCCTTCAGGGCCGCGCTGAAACGGGCAAGAAACGACACCTTCCCCGCAACCCAGGAGAGAAGCCGCAGGATCGGTTCGAAGGCCACCGCAAGGACCATATCCGAGACCAGGTAGAGCGCTGAGGTGACGGGCCACGCCACCCCTTTGGCCTGGGCGAGCAGGACGCCGGCGGGTATCCCGCCCCCGACGGGAAGCAGGAAGAGCTTCAGTACTGAAAGCAGTGCGGGCTCCGGGTGGCTGAGGCCGGGGATGTGGGTGGAGAGCATGAGGTTATGGTTTCCATTCGAGCATGGTGGCTATGGAGGCCGCTCCTGAGGTCGCGAACCTGTTACAGGATACTGCAAATAGTGCTTCCTGCCAAGAGATTCATTTCCCCCACCCCTTCACTTGCCGCGGGCCGATACCATGGTAAGATTTTAATCTGGCACCAAGAACCTGGAGCATCGGACCGTTTAGTCTCAAGCAGTTAGACATCACTACAAGGAGGGGTATCGTATGCCTGAACTCAAGGGAACCAAGACCGAGCAAAACCTCATGGACGCATTTGCTGGAGAATCACAGGCACGAAACAAATACACGTACTTTGCATCGGTAGCGAAGAAAGAAGGATATGAAAAGGTAGCGGCAATCTTTCTCGAAACAGCTGATAACGAGAAGGAGCATGCAAAGCTGCATCTCAAATACCTTGGCGGTCTTGGCTCAACCATAGACAACCTGCGTGCGGCAGCCGCAGGCGAGCTGGACGAATGCACAGACATGTACCCACGTATGGCACGAGAGGCGCGAGAAGAGGGCTTCCCCGAGATTGCCTTTATCCTGGAGTCGATCGGCAGGATAGAAAAGCATCACCAGGAACGTTACCTGAAACTGTTGGAAGAGATCGAGACCAACACTTTCTTCACCAGAGACGAAAAGGTTCGCTGGAGGTGTCGCAATTGCGGAAATATCCATGAAGGGACGGAAGCTCCCAAGGTATGCGCTGTATGCAAGCATCCGCAGGCATATTTTGAGTTAGTTGAAGATCACTACTAGGCTTTTCAAGACCAGATCCAGTGCCCTCTGAAAAAGAAAAGGGACCGGCGGTGATACAGCCTGTCCCTTTTTTCCATTCACATGCCGATCAATTCATATTTGGGGTTGCTACTTTTTCATGGACAAAGACTTGATGTACGCCACCAGATCTTTCATCTCGGCCGATTTCGGGTCTATCGCCTTCCCCTTGTTGGCCAAAATGAGGCACACGTTGTTTGCATCCTCTAGAGCCAGCCATGTGCCGCCTGGATTCGTCCACTCCTTTTTGCCCTTCATGCCCGCTTTTTCCAGACCCTTGCCATCAGGGTGGCATGAACTGCACGAAGCGCTTCCGCCGGCAAACTTCTCGTCATCGAAAAGCATTTTCCCTTTTTTGGCATCCCCGGCGGCGAAAGCCGACGTGCTGAGGACAAGCGCCATCCCAACCACCACTGCCGTTGTTTCGATAACTCGCATTGTGGCATGCCTCCTTCAACGTTGAATGTATGGTGCTCTGTTATTGTAGTGGGTGATTCCGGACTGTCAACCGCTGCCATCCCACAGGAAATTTCCATTCAGAGTGACCATGACTATTTATTGGACACCCTGCGCCCTCCTGCACAAGCTTCCGGCAGCCACCTCCTCACCCCACGAGCGAACCTACCGGCTAACCTGCCGTGATCATTACTGAAATCATCCCCCCCATCTTGGCACACGATATGTAGATGACATCACGGGAGACTCAGCACGCAGGTACTGGGAGGCAGCTATGAAACAGATCGAAGCCGTCATCAATAAATTCAAAATGCAGGAGGTTCGGGACGCTCTCGAAGAAATGGGGATCGACGATTTCATGGAGACGGCCATACTTTGCCACCAGAAGGGGCAGACCATGAAGTTTCGCGGCGCCACATTCATGGCGAACATCATCGAGAAGGTGAAGCTCGAGATTGTCGCGGCGGACGATTCGGTGGCCAGAATCATCGAGGCCATCGGCGCTATCGCCTGTACCGGAGGCAGGAAAGACTGCCGGATCGCCATCCGCCCCTATCTGGAGGTAACCTGATCATCGGCAGGGTGGTGATACGCCCGGAAAAGGAATAACACGGTGTTCCCGCTTTTGGCGGGCTTTCCAGTTGGTGGTTATCCCTGCCCCTCTACCTCTGGCGGCTCCAGAAGAGGGTGTGCGCGCGGTTCGGGAGTGACGCCAATTTCTCGCGCTGTGGTATACTTGGAATCGACAGTGGAAGAGAGGGTTCGTCCCTCTGCACCGCGGCACAAGGGGAAACCGCGGTGATACCTGTCCGTGTCCAAGACTGTTCTGCTGATACTACCATCGGCGAGGCCTTCATGAAAGAGATCCTGCTCCGTAAGCTCCACCGGTCCATAGGCATCGTCGTGGCGCCGTTTTTTGTCATACAGGCCCTCAGCGGCCTGCTGCTCGGCTTCGGCCTTTTCCGGCGGGGAGAAGCTGGCCCCCCAACCCCCGGGAGATGGGATCTCTTTCTGGAAAGGATCCACTTCATGCCGGGATGGCTTTCCGACAGCTACCATCTCCTGCTCGGCATCGGCATCTTCTGGATCGCGTTATCCGGCTGGATCATCCACCTTCGCTCCAGGGGACGAACGAAAGCCGCAGCTGATCTCCCCCGGGAGCGGTGAAAATCATGACATGCGGCGCGCAACGGGTGCCGCGCACTAAGGGATGTGACGCAAAAGGGCCGCGGACAGTTAGTTCTTACAACGGGGCTCCAGAAAAATGTTGACAGGCACTCGTAGAAATGATAGTCATGCGAAAAATTTGTTTGAGAGATAGACGATAATACTCAACCATTCGCAAGAATGGGGCGGAAAGCCTAAGGGTCTTACTGAGACAGCCGGGTTGCCGAAATATCACGCGATATTCGGTCCCGGTTTTTTTGTTATCAGAACATACACAGGAGGTCGCATCAGCAAGGGGCGTCTTTAAAAGTCCGTATGATGCCGGTGTGCGCCGGTGCCGGAAAAACGGCATAACATGTGGTAAACGATAATGCTCAACCATCCGCGAGGATGGGGCGGAAAGCCTAAGGGTCTCACCGAGACAGCCGGGTTGCCGAAATGTCACGCGATATTCGGTCCCGGTTTTTTTGTTGTCACAACATACGAAGGAGATGCGAGAGGTTCGTCTTAAAAAAACACCGTATGATGCCGGTCGCGTCGGTGACGGGAAACGGCAGTAACATGGTTGGTGGTAAACGATAATACTCAACCATCCGCGAGGATGGGGCGGAAAGCCTACAGGGTCTCACCGAGACAGCCGGGTTGCCGAAATATCACGCGATATTCGGTCCCGGCTTTTTTATTTTCATTTCCGAGAAAGGAACCATATTTAACCCATGCGCCGTATCGTTCAGCCATCACTCTTGTGCAGTTGGTTTCGCCTTCTGGCCCTCAGTTTGTTCGTCGTAGCCCTCACCGGATGCGCCATGACGAGAAAAGTGCAGGAGGACTCGTGGTCGCTTTCGGGCCCGACCGAGAAAGAGATCGAACGGAACCAGTTTCCGGTCGGAAAAGGAGATGACGTCGTCGGCCGGTTGGCGGTCGTCCGGCTTGAAAAGGGGGATACGCTCCCGGATATCGCTCGACACTTCAGTCTGGGAATCAATGCGGTCGGTGCCGCCAACCCGGGGGTGGACATATGGGTGCCCGAGGCGGGAGAGCGCATCACGTTGCCCCTGAGTTTCATCCTGCCTGACGCCCCCCGGAAAGGGATCGTGGTCAACCTGGCCACCATGAGGCTCTTTCAGTTCAAGGGGGACGGCACGTCACTGGCGGTATCGACCTATCCGGTCGGCATCGGCACCAGAGAGCGCCCCACCCCCATGGGTGCAATGCATGTCTATCGCAAGGCAGCCCAACCGACCTGGCATGTGCCCGTTTCGATTGCCGAGGATCATCGCAAGAAGGGAGATATTCTCCCCGCGGAAGTTCCGCCGGGACCTCTGAACCCCTTGGGAGACTACGCGCTCTACCTGAGCAAGTCGGGTTATCTGATCCATGGCACCAACAAACCGGCCAGCATCGGTCTTAAAGCGACCAATGGCTGCATGAGGCTCTATCCGGAAAACGTGAAGATTCTTTTCAACGACGTTCCGGTCAATACGCCCGTCGTCATCGTCAACCAGCCGTATCTCGTAGGGCAGCGTAATGGCGTACTCTATATGGAAGCTCATGCCCCCCTCGAAGACTCGGGCGCTCTCGAACTGGAGAAGGTCTATGCAAAACTGAGAGCCATCGAAAAGAAATCGGGACGCCCTCTCGACTGGAGAAAGATCAAGGAGGTCCAGGCCGAGGCCCGGGGGATTCCCGTTCCCATCTGCGAGTTGAGTCACGGAACCGAAAGAGAGGCTGCGAAAACCATAGAAGTCGAGCACCCGGACAAGCTGTACGGCAGACCGGAAGTACCGGAGCTGAAACTGGAGTCGTGGTATGTCCTGGCTGCCGATGTGCGTGACGAGACAGATGCCCTGAGGATGGCCGCCATCATCAACCACCAGGGACCACCGATCCCGGCACGGGTGCTGTCGAAGAAGAGCACCGGCTACCGTGTTATCGCCGGTCCCTTCGGTGATGTCGGTGCAGCCAGGGATGCGGTCAAACGCCTGAAAATTGATCTGGACATAGACGGCATAGTGATTGAACCTGTCAGGAAGATATAGGCGATCCCGCCGCTGAACGGAGAGGAGGTGATGAAAGGTCCTTTGTTTGGCAAACTCAACGATAAACTCAACAAAAAGGAGGCATGAGAGATGAAGACACGTCTTGTGGTGGTCTCAATGATGCTGGTGCTCGGTGCTGCGTTGACGGGTTGTGCGACATCCGGGGACCTCGAGAAGGTGCAGGCGCAGCAAAACCTGATTGGTGCGAAAGCCGACCAGGCATTGCAGGATGCGCAGGCTGCCAAGGCGGCAGCCGATGCGGCGCAAGCGCGCGCCGAAGATGCGGAAAAAAAGGCCGCGGAAAGGGAAAAGATCGCCGATGAAAAGGCGGCAAGGGCTGACGCCGCTTTCCAGAAATCGATGAAGAAATAAAAGATCTGTTGACTTTACTTTGATGCTCCGGATAATGAAATGGCAGGGTCTCAAAGCCCTGCCATTTCATTGTAGCCAGCACAGGATATTCCTGATGTTCTGCCAAGGGATGAGGAGATGAAGGATTTTTTCTATATCTGCATCATCGCGACACCGCTTCTCATATGCGGATGCAGTGGTTTTCAGGCCAAGTCGGACTACGAACAAGCGAATGTTTTTTTCAACCAGGGAAGCTATGAG
>DATJLB010000136.1:0-3875 GCA_035490915.1 Geobacteraceae bacterium | reverse complement strand
TTGTGCATCTCGTCCCTGTCAACTTCCGCCATGACAGAGCTGCCGATTACCCGGACTCCCGCGCCGGTTACGGTAGCAGCGGCTTCTTCCATGAGCCGCAAGAGGTCGACAGATTTTTTATTCAACCCCCTTGTCTCCGGCAGATATTTCAATTTAGCAATGAGCGTCTTCATCTTGTCCACAGTATTCCCGAGGGACGCAAGCATATCCTGCTGGAAGTCCGGCTCCGCAATGTAATCTTTGGCGTTGTCCAGAATCAGTGACACGGTGTAGACAAGATTTTTCAAGTCATGCACCACAAAGGTCGACACCCTACCCAGCACCTCCATTTCCTTCGCTTGGGCCAGCTGGTCCGAAAGCCGCAGATTCAGTATGGCTGAAGACGTTTGATGGGCAAGGGTCTTCATGAGATCGTAGTCTTCAGTGCTGTATGTTTCAGTGGTGTTTAGCGGCCTCACCAAGAGAATAAAACCATGCATCAGTCCGTGCAGAAAGAGCGGAACAGACAACGACACGTCGTTCTTTTCCAGAAATTCGTTCTTCGCCAGCATTGGTTCACGTGCGACTTCCCCCATGTTGACAACATGCTTTCCCGCGAGCATGCACGCGACAAACGGGTCGCCACCGCTGACCCATGGAGATGGCTCCATTTCCAGCTTTGCCACAAGAGAATACCCATCCAGGGAATTATCGCTGAGGAACAGGGCGCCCCCCCCCATCCCGAAGGTTTCGCAATAGCCGGAAAGTATGCCGGTCAAACGCTCGTCGCCGGTCCTCGCAGACGAGAGCCGGTCGGTGAAATCCAGCCATTGAACCCGATAATCGTACTTGTCCTGATAGAAATTCCTATTGAGAAAAGCTGTTATCTTCCTCTTGACCGTCTCGGAGAGGAGGATAGTGACGATTCCTATCCCGACCACTAAAGAGAGCGCAACGACAAGGGACCGCGGGAAGGATTCGCCGAAATACCTCATCCCCTCCCCCACCAGTCCGAGCCCGATCAGGTAGAATGCGACAGCGAGCAGTACGACCGACCTGTACGCCACGTGTCGCGAAATATGTATCTTGACCCCGTCGCTTTGCCGCATCCGGGAATAGAAGATAAAAAGGACCGATACGAGAAGGGCTACCGACCGAACGGGCGCAAGGTTCATGTTGATGGTACGGTAAAGAAAACCCTGGCTGTAATAAAAGACCAGCGCCGCCAAAAAGAACCCTGTGCCGAGCACTTCGAATTTTATGTTCCAGCGTTCGGCACGGGATGCATTGGCAAAAGTAATTTCGAGATTGATCAGAGCCACGACCATGTAAACCAGGAGGATGGTATAGAAAGCGAACCCCATCTCCCCCAAGAACAGTATCCGCTCCTGACTGAAATCGGGAGAATAGAAGAGTGACCCCACAGGAAGAACAAGGGGAGAAGCGGCGAAGCACAGAGAAAGAATGAGAAGAGAGCGCTGCAGCAAGGAAATTGCCCGCATTTCACGCTGACGCGCATAGGTGAGGGCAAAAAACAACCACGATGAGGAAAGACATCCTTCTGCAAACAGCGCCAGTTTTTTCCAGAGGAACAATCGCTCAGGTTGAATGAGCGCCAACAGGTCGAAAATCTCAAGGGCGGAGGAAGGTAGAAGAGCCACAACGAGTATGAAGCCGGGCGCCCCAGTCCTTCGGAACAGCACATAGAAAGAAAATATCACCGCCGCACAGATTGCGGCCGAAGAAATAACGATCTCTAAAAGCCCCATGGATGATGAAAGGATCATGCAACGTTCCGCATGTACCACTCCAGGGCGGCGCCAAGCCCCTGGTCGATAGTGTGGGTTGGTGCGTAGCCTAACAAGCGCACTCCCTTACCGATGTCCGCCTGTGAGTGGAGGACGTCACCCTTCCTGAACTCACGATATATCGGCTTGGAGTTGGCCAGGTGAGGGTAGTAGGGACGCAGTTTCTCACGTATCATGGCAAACAGTTCATTGAGGGAAGTCCGGGCGTTAAGCGCCGTATTGTACACCTGATTGATCGCCTTTTCGTTATGTGATGTTGCCGCGAGCAGATTCATCTGGACGACGTTCTCCACGTAGCAGAAATCACGGCTGGTTTCACCGGTGCCGTTTATGTACACGGCCTCTCCCTTGATCATTGCCGCAACCCATCGGGGAATTACCGCGGCATAGGCCCCCTCCGGGTCCTGGCGCGGGCCGAAGACATTGAAATACCGCAAACCGATGGTTTCGAGTCCATACGTCCTGGCAAACACGTCGGCATACAGCTCGTTCACATACTTCGTCACGGCATACGGCGAAAGCGGCTTGCCGATTACCTCTTCAACCTTCGGGAGCCCCGGATGATCGCCATAGGTGGAACTGCTGGCGGCATAGACCATCCGTTTCACCTTCCGATCCCGGGAGGCAACCAGCATGTTGAGGGTGCCGGTGACGTTATTGTCATTGCTCGTTATCGGGTCTTCGATGGAGCGCGGTACCGACCCGAGGGCCGCCTGGTGCAGCACGAAGTCCGCCCCCTCACATCCTTGCTGACAGGTGGGGAGATGACGGATGTCCCCCTCGATGAAAGTGAACCGTCCCCATGTGTGCTCCCCAACGAGATGCCGGACCTCTTCCAGGTTTTTTTTCTTTCCCGTGGAGAAATTGTCGATCCCCACGACATTCTGGTCGAGGCGCAGCAGGTGCTCCAGGAGATTGGAGCCGATAAACCCGGCAACACCGGTTACCAGCCACTTCTTTGGCTCTGCCACAAGGTACTGCCTGACTGCCTCATAAGCATCAACTGACGTCCCCACGTCTCACAACCTCCAGACCCGTGCGCCCGTTCTCTCCAGTTCTGCGGGCTCGTATATCCCCTTCACATCGATCACCACCGGATTTCTGCCCATCAGCCGGGTCAAGTCGGCAGCCGACCACTCCCGGTACAACCGATGCGCTACGGCCACGATAACAGCTGCCGCGGGCCGCAACTGTTCAAGAGAAATGAGCGCCACTCCGTACTCGGATGCGGCCTCGGAAGGGTTTGCACTGGCATCGTGCACCTGTACGTTAACGCCGTAGTCCTGCAACTCCCTGATGATATCGATAACCTTCGAGTTACGCAGGTCCGGACAGTCTTCCTTGAACGTCAGCCCGAGGACAGTGACCGTGCTCCCGAGGATTTGATGGCCGGCACGGATCATCTCCTTCACCGCCCGCTGCGCGATAAACTTCCCCATCCCGTCGTTTATGCGTCGCCCGGAAAGGATCACCTGGGGTATGTAGCCGATCTTTTCCGCCTTATGAGTCAGGTAATACGGGTCAACTCCTATGCAGTGCCCCCCCACGAGCCCCGGCTTGAATGCGAGAAAATTCCACTTGGTGCCGGCAGCCGTCAACACCTCACCGGTATCGATGCCGAGGCGATCGAAAATGATGGCGAGCTCATTCATCAGGGCGATATTCAGATCGCGCTGGGTGTTCTCGATTACCTTGGCCGCCTCGGCGACCTTGATCGAGGTGGCCCTGTGAACACCGGCGTTCACCACCGATTCGTAGACCCTGGCGACAATCTCAAGCGTATCCTCGTCCTGACCAGCTACCACTTTTTTGATTTTTGTGAATGTATGTTCCTTGTCCCCCGGATTGATCCGTTCGGGGCTGTAACCGACCGTGAAGTCCCCGCCGCATTTCAGACCGGAACATCTTTCCAGCACCGGCACGCATTCTTCCTCGGTCGCCCCCGGATAGACCGTGGACTCATACACCACGATATCACCATTCTTAAGGGCCTTGCCGACCGTTTCCGATGCCTTCAGCATGAGGGTGAGGTCCGGCTGGTTTGCCGCATCGACGGGGGTAGGCACCGCCACAATGTGGAAATCGGCC
>DATJLB010000135.1:0-7981 GCA_035490915.1 Geobacteraceae bacterium | reverse complement strand
TCCTTAAGCTGCATGTGATGGTTGATGGTAGTACAGGATGCATGCCAATGTGCGCGTAACAAGCTCACCGGTGCCGCACGGGACAATTTTTCCGCTTTATTCCGAGGTGTTGTGCGATGTTAAAGTGATTTAACCGTCACTTTGTGCCATTTTCCCCGACTCCGGGCGCTCTCGTGACCGATGAAAAGCGTCATCAAGTTGACGGTCGTGGAGGCGTTCTTTGCCGGTTCGGGCCCTATCCGGCATGAAACCGCTATTTACGGCATGTTTCCCGGCACAGGGCACATGCTGTCAATAGAATGACAGGTTTGTGGCGCCGTCCGAAGGGGCTTTCCCTGTGAAAAGTTTCCATTGACATCGGCCGGATTTTCCTTAGCATGGTCCTCATCACCTGCCGGAGATTGCCGATGCCGTGCCGCCTCATCCAGTTGCTGATTCTCCTTTGCCTGCTGGCGCCGAAGCCCGGCTACCCGCTGGACGCGTCCCGCCACCGGCAAATCGTCGTCTCCGTTACCGGCTCCTGGAGTGACTACCGTGCGGACCTCTACCTGTTCGAGCGGGCAGGGGAGGGGTGGCGCCGGGTGGGAAAGGCGGTGCCCGCTGTGGTGGGCCGGGCCGGGCTCGCCTGGGACCCTGCGGTGCCGGACCGCGACCCGGCCGAACCGGTGAAGCACGAGGGGGACGGCAAGGCCCCTGCCGGGATGTTCCCCCTTCCGTCCGCCATGGGCTTCTCTGCCACCCCGCCTGCCGGGATCACCCTTCCGTACCGGGGGATCGGGGAGGGGACCCAGTGCGTGGACGACCGCGCGTCCCGCTTCTACAACCGGATCGTCACCCCGACAGACCCTCCCGGCACGGCCGGGGAGGTCTGGCACTCCTCCGAACGGATGTGGGAGGTGGACCTCTACCGGCGTCTCCTGGTCGTCGGCTACAACGTCGAGCCGCCGCGGCCGGGTGACGGGAGCTGCATCTTCATCCACATCTGGCGCTCGGAAACGGAGCCGACCTCCGGGTGCACCGCACTGGCAGAGAGCGAGCTGGCTCCCCTCATGGCGTGGTTGAACCCCGCTGCCGACCCGGCGCTGGTGCAGCTGCCGCGGGACGTGTACCGCCGCGTCTGGCGCGAGTGGCGGCTCCCTTCTCCCGAGCTCCTGGAGGAGAAAGGGAAAAGGGACACCCCCCTCGTGGACGTGCGGACGGTCGCGCCGGAGGTGGCGGTGGAGATGCGCTATGCGCGGAGCGACAATTTCACCGGCCAGGCGATCTATGACTGCGGCCGCTGTTTTCTCAGGCTCCAGACCGCGGAAAAGCTGGGGCGGGCGGAACGGGAGCTGCGCGCACGCGGGCTTTCCCTGAAGATGTGGGACTGCTACCGCCCCCTCTCGGTCCAGAAGCTCTTCTGGGCGCTCGTTCCCGATTCCCGCTTCGTGGCCGACCCGCGGAAGGGCTCCCGGCATAACCGCGGCACTGCCGTGGACGTGACGCTGGTGGACAGCGAGGGGCGGGAGCTGGCGATGCCGACGCCGTTCGATGACTTTTCCCCTCGGGCGGGGCACGACGAGACGCACCTCCCGGCGCAGGTCCTGGCGAACCGGCGGCTCCTGGCGGAAACAATGGAAAGGGCGGGCTTCCGGCGGCTGTCAACCGAGTGGTGGCACTACGACGACGCCGATGCCGAAGGGGAGGTCATGGACGTCCCCTTCGGCGAGCTCTGCCGGTAGGTCTTCACACACTAATGCGTTGTGCAGGGAGCTCGGCATGACACCACTACAGCAGGGAATTACGGGAAAGATACTGATCGTCGGCTGCGGCGACATCGGCAGGAGGGTCGCCCGGCTCGCCCTGGCGGATAACGCGACCGTTTACGGGGTTGTCAGGTCGGCGGAGCGCGCCGCGGAACTGGCGGAGCTGGGGATTTGCCCGATCATCGCCCACCTGGACGACCCTTCGACCCTGCAGGGGCTTCCGACCGGGGGGGCGACCGTTTTCTACCTTGCCCCGCCGCCGGGGGGCGGGATCGCCGATCCCCGGGTGCGGAACTTCTGTGCCGCCATCACGCCAGGCGAGGAGCCGCGGAACGTGGTCTACATGAGCACGAGCGGCGTGTACGGCAACAGCGGGGGGGATCCGGTCACCGAGGAGACCCCGCCGAACCCCCAGACCGCGCGCGGCAAGCGCCGCCTCGATGCGGAGGACTCCTTCCGCGAGTGGGGGAAGGGGTGTGGCGTCCCGGTAATCGTCCTCCGTGTGACCGGGATCTACGGGCCCGGGCGCTTTCCGGTCTCCCAGCTGGCAAGCGGCCAGCCGGTTCTGGACGAGGCGATCGCCCCCCTCACCAACCGGATCCACGCCGACGATCTGGCCCGCGTCTGCCTGGCTGCGGCCGCCAGGGGAGAGGACGGCGACGTCTTCAACGTAAGCGACGGCCATCCCACCACCATGACCCACTATTTCAACGCGGTGGCCGACATCCTCGGCTACCCCCGCCCCCGCCAGGTCACCATGGAGGAGGCGCGCGAGGTGATGTCCCCTCTCATGCTCTCCTACGTGAGCGAGTCCCGTCGGCTGGACAATGGGAAGATGCTCAGGAAACTGGGGATCAAGCTTCTCTATCCGGACCTGGAGAGTGGCTTAAAGGCGAGTGTGGATAGCTGAGTGGGCGGGTGCGGTCTTCCGCCCATCTCGCCGCCGTGTCCTCGAAGCCCCGCTTCGACGTAGCGCTGCTACGCCTCAGCGAAGCTTCTGCGGGCCGGCGACGATCTGGCCGAAATCTCGCGCCCGTTTGGCTAAACCTTTCACGTTCATCATCCATACAATCGTGCAACCGGCTAAAAGTACGGTATACTAGCCCGCATGGAACTCTCGGAGAATGCTGTAAAGGTGCTGCAGGCCCGCTACCTCCTGAAGGACGAGGCGGGGCGGGTGATCGAGTCCCCCCGGGAAATGTTCGGCCGGGTCGCCCGCTCGGTCGCCGCCGCCGAGGAGGCGTACGGCGAGTCCCCCCCCCTTTGGGAGGAGCGTTTTTTCGACCTCCTCTCCACCCTCCGCTTCCTTCCGAACTCCCCCACCCTGATGAACGCGGGGAAACCTGCGGGGCAGCTCGCCGCCTGTTTCGTCCTCCCGGTGGAGGACTCCATGCAGAGCATCTTCGACACCCTGAAGAACGCCGCCCTGATCCTCCAGTCGGGGGGCGGCACCGGTTTTTCCTTTTCGCGCCTCCGGCCCCGGGCCGACATTGTCCGCTCCACCGGCGGGATCGCCAGCGGTCCGGTCTCCTTCATGAAGATCTACAACGCCGCCACCGACGTGATCAAGCAGGGGGGGGCGCGGCGCGGCGCCAATATGGGGATCCTCCGGGTGGACCATCCCGACGTCCTCGAATTCATCAGGGTGAAGCGGAACCTGGCGGAACTCGCCAACTTCAACATCTCGGTGGCGGTGACCGACGCCTTCATGGAGGCACTGGCGAAGGATGGGGACTATGGGCTGGTGAACCCCCGGTCGGGTAAGACAGTCGGCACCATCCGGGCGCGGCTCGTGTTCGACGAGCTCGTGGCGAGCGCCTGGGAGACGGGAGACCCGGGGGTAATCTTCATCGACCGGATCAACCGGGCGAACCCAACCCCCTTGATCGGGAGCTTCGAGAGCACCAACCCGTGCGGCGAGCAGCCGCTTCTCCCGTACGAGGCATGCGTCCTCGGCTCCCTGAACCTGGCGAAATACGTGAGGGGAGCGGAGATCGACCTGGCCGCGCTCGGTGCCGACGTGAAACTCGCGGTCCGCTTCCTGGACGATGCCATCGACGCCAACGCCTATCCTCTCCCGGCTGTGGAAAAGATGCACAAGGGGAACCGGAAGATCGGCCTCGGAGTGATGGGGTGGGCGGACCTCCTGATCCTGCTCGGGATACCGTACAATCACCGCAAGGCGTTCGATCTCGCCCGCCAGGTGATGCGCTTCATCAGGGACGCCTCGCGGGAGGCATCCGCGGAGCTTGCGGAAAAGCGCGGGGTCTTCCCCAACTTCACCGGCTCGATCTTCGACGCGCCGGGGATGCCGCGGGTGCGGAACGCCACCACCACCACCATCGCCCCGACCGGCACGCTCGCCACCATCGCCGACTGTTCCAGCGGGATCGAGCCGCTGTTCGCCATCGCCTACAAGAGGCTGGTCCTCGACACCACCCTGGAGGAGGTCAACCGGCACTTCACCCGGATCGCCCAGGAGAGGGGGTTCTTCTCGAAGGAGCTGATGGCCGGGGTGCGTCAACGGGGGATGTTGAAGGGGATGAAGGCCGTTCCCGCCGAGGTGCGGCGGCTTTTCAGGACCGCGCTGGAGATTCCCCCCGAGGACCACATCGAGATGCAGGCTGCCTTCCAGGAATACACCGACAACGCGGTCTCCAAGACCATCAACCTCCCGGTCCGGTCGACCAGGGATAACGTGGCACAGGCGTACCTCCTCGCCTACCGGAAGGGGCTGAAGGGGGTCACCGTCTTCCGGTACGGCGCAAAGCGGGGGACTTTAGTGAAGTTCGTCGACACTGACTGAGTCTAAAGGCAATAGAACGCGGATGCCAGAAGTAGGCGCCTCTAGGCGACGCGGATATGGCGGATTTACGCGGATCTTTGAAAGACTTTGAATTGGGTTTAACCCAAAAAAGGTTTCAGGTTTATCCGCGGTGATCCGCTCGATCCGCGTCATCCGCGTTCTATGATTTGTTTTCCCCTCAGCACTTAGCCTCTTGACAATATTTCAAATCCAGATATTCTCTCAAAAAGAAATGATTTCCATTTGCAGGACACGGGACTCCCATGCCGCTCCGGCACAGCCAGACCCTGAAGTCATTGAACATGAAGGCCACCCCCAAGAGGCTGGCGATCCTCACCCTGCTCGGCCAGGAGATGACCTATGCGGGACCGGAGGATATCTGGCACAAGCTGAAGGGGCAGTTCGGCCGTATCGGGCTCCCCACGGTCTACCGCAACCTGGAGGAGCTGGCAGCACGGGGGGTGATCACCAAGGTGATCCACCCGGACCGCAAGCTCTACTACCACTTCTGCCCGAACCGGGACCATCACCACCACTTCATCTGTCTCGCCTGCCGCAAGGTGGAAGACGTGGACGCCTGCGGCCTGGAGGAGATCGAGCGGGAGATCGGCGAGCGGATCGGCGGCACGGTCATCTCCCACCTCGTCCAGGTGAACGGCCTCTGCCGAACCTGCTCCGCCATGCAGGAAGGGGGCTCGCGATGAAATCTCTCAGGTTCCTGGCGCTTATGCTCGTCATGCTCCTCCCCCTGGTTGCCGCCTGCCGGAAGGAGGAGCGGCCGGCGGGGGGGACGCGGAAGCTCCAGGTGGTCACCACCCTCTTTCCGCTCTACGATTTTGCCCGCACGATAGGGGGTGACCGGGTAGAGGTGCGCCTGCTCCTCCCTCCCGGCGTGGAGCCGCACGAGTTCGAGCCGCGCCCGGATGACGTGGTGCGGCTCGCCAAGGCGGACCTCTTCGTCTACACCAACCGGTACATGGAGCCGTGGGCCGCGCGCCTTCTGCAGGGAGTCGACAACAAGGGGCTCGCGGTGGTGGATGCCAGCGCCGGCGTCACCTTCCTCCCGGCTTCGGCGGAGGAGGAAGTGGAGGAAGGGCACCGCCCCGAAGGGGGGATGAACCCGCACGTCTGGCTGAGCATCCCCAACGCGGAGCGGATGGTGGCGAACATCCGGGACGGCCTCGTGCGGAAGGACCCTGCGGGCGCCGCCGTCTACCGGACACATGCCGAGGCGTATCTCTCGCGCCTGGCGGAACTGGACAGGCGGTTCCGTGAGGGGCTTTCCGGCTGCGGCCAGCGCCTCTTTCTTCACGGCGGTCACTACGCCTTCGGGTATCTGGCGAAGCGTTACGGCCTGCGCTACGTCTCCGCCTACCCCCTTTCGGCGAACGCGGAGCCGACGCCGCGCAGGCTGATGGAACTGGTCGACCTGATGCGTCGGAATTCCCTTCACTACATCTTCTACGAGGAGCTCCTTTCCCCCCGGGTGGCACAGACCATCGCCCGGGAGACCGGCGCTGACCTCCTGCAGCTCTACGTCATCGAGAACGTCAGCCGGGAGGAACTGGCGGCGGGGGCGACCTACCTGTCGCTCATGGAGGAGAATCTGAAAAACCTCAGGATCGGTCTGCAATGCAGGTAGACGTGCTCGCCATATCCGGGCTCACCTTCAGGTACAACACCAACACGGTGCTGGACGACATCTCGTTCCGCGTGCAGGCCGGGGATTATCTGGGGGTTGTGGGGCACAACGGTTCCGGCAAGAGTACCCTGATCAGGGCGATCCTCGGGCTGGAGGAGCCCGACCGGGGAGTGGTCGAGCTGTTCGGTACCCCCCAGGGGCGTTTCCGGGAGTGGCAGAGGATCGGCTACCTGCCACAGCGGCTTAAGTTCTTCAACCCCAACTTCCCCGCCACCGTCGAGGAGGTGGTACGGCTCGGACTCCTGGCCGGGAAAACGATCCCGAGGTCCCTCACCAGGGCCGATGACGAGGCGGTAGCGAAGACCCTGGAGCAGATGGGAATCGGCGACATCAGGGGGAAGCTGATCGGTGACCTTTCCGGCGGCCAGCAACAGCGCGTGCTCCTGGCACGTGCCGTAGTGGGCGGGCCGGATCTCCTGATCCTGGACGAGCCGACCACCGCCCTCGACCCGGAGACCCGGGAGAACTTCTACCTGCTTCTGGAACGGCTGAACCGGGAGGAGGCCACCACGGTCATCCTGGTCACCCACGATACCTGGAGCATCGGCAAGTATGCGAACCGCTTCCTCTACCTCGACAAGCGGGTTATCTTCGACGGGACCTTCGACGATTTCTGCCTCTCGCCGGAGATGACGGCGTTCTTCGGGGCGCAGGCGCAGCACCAGATCTGTCACCGGCATTAGATAGAACGCCATAGAACGCTGATGACGCGGATTCAGCGGATTTACGCGGATCTTTAAAAGATTTTGGTTTGGACTTGACCAAAGAAAGGCTTTTTAGGTTTATCCGCCGTTATCCGCAAAATCCGCGTCATCCGCGTTCTATTGATTTTTTTATTAGTGCTTGGAGCTCTATGACCATCGCTGAAATACTCAGTTACGGCTTCATCCAGCGGGCGCTCCTGGCGGGGACGCTGATCGCGATCCTCTGCGCCGTGCTCGGCGTTTTCCTGGTACTCCGCCGCCTTTCCCTGATCGGCGACGGCCTCGCCCACATAACCTTCGGCAGCGTCGCCGTTGCCCTCATCTGCCGCGTCAGCCCGGTCTATGTGACCCTAGCCTCCGTCCCCCTGGTGCTCCTCTCGTCCCTCGGGATCCTCAAGCTGACGGACACGGCGCGCATATACGGCGACGCGGCGATCGGCATCGTCTCGTCCTTCGGGATCGCTTGCGGCGTGCTCCTTGCCAGTGTTGCCGGCGGCTACAACGTGGACCTGTTCAGCTACCTGTTCGGCAACATCCTTTCAATCAGCACTACCGAACTGGTGATCTCCACGTGCCTCTTCTGCGTCGTCATGCTCCTGGTCGCCCTGTTCTACAACGACCTGTTCGCCATCACCTTCGACGAGGACCTGGCGCGGAGCTCCGGCATCCGAACCGGCGTGATCAACCGGGTGCTGGTGCTCCTGACCGCTCTCACCGTCGTGCTCGCCATGAAGGTGGTCGGGATCATGCTGATTTCGGCGCTCCTGATCCTGCCGGCGGTAACGGCGCTCCAGGTGGCGCGGGGGTTCAGGGTCACCATCGTGACTGCGGCCTGTCTTGCCGCGGTATCGGTGGTCCTCGGCATCGTCGGCTCGTTTGTCGTGAACCTGCCGACCGGCTCGACCATCGTGATCATCAACATCGTGCTTTTCATGCTGGCGTTTGCCGGCAAGCGGGTGTTTTCCTGAACTACGCGATTTCCTTTCACCCTCCCCCTCGCCCCCTCCCATCAAGGGAGGGGGAA
>DATJLB010000134.1:0-7060 GCA_035490915.1 Geobacteraceae bacterium | reverse complement strand
GGCCGGTGACCACCTTCAGGAGGGTGAGGGAATCGAGGAAGTGCTTGACCGCGATCTCCTCGTCGGCGGTGATGGCGGTCAGGTTGATCTTCCGCGCCCACTTCTTCAGCTCGGCGGCGTACGCGTAAAACCTGCCGAGCTCCGCCGTGGTGAGCTCGATGCCGAGCTCGGCGGCGCCCTGAACGAGGTGTTCCTTCGCCCGATCGTTCATCGTCCCCCTCCCGCCTTGAGGGCGATGGAAAGGACGGTGATCGCGGCGGGGGTGACGCCGGGGATGCGCGAGGCCTGGCCGAGGGTGTCGGGGCGGAACCGGTGGAGCTTGTCGCGCACCTCGGCGGAAAAGCCGGGGAGCGCGAGGTAGTCGAACCCGTCCGGGATCCGGGTCGATTCCAGCTTGCGGGCGCGCTCCACCTGCTCCAGCTGCCGGTCGATATACCCCTGGTACTTCACCTGGATCTCCACCTGCTCGGCGACGGCCGCCGGCACCTCGCCGCTCTCCCGGTCGAGGCGGGCGAGCTCCGCGTAGCCGACGTCCGGCCGGCGCAGGAGCTGCTCGTAGGTGAGGGCGTTCTGCATCCCGGCGAGACCGAACTCCTCCAGCAGTGCCGGGTCGGTCTCGGACGGGACGACCCTGTTCCGCCTGACCCGTTCGAACTCCGCGGCGATCCGCTCCCGCTTCTCCAGGAAAGCCGCGTACTCCTCCTCCGGCACGAGCCCGACCGCATGGCCCTGCTCCCGCAGTCTCAGATCGGCGTTATCCTCCCGCAGGAGCAGCCGGTACTCGGCCCGGGAGGTGAACATCCGGTACGGCTCCTTCGTCCCGAGCGTCACCAGGTCGTCGATCATGACGCCGATGTACGCCTCGCTCCGTCCGAGCACCAGCGGGTCCTTGCCCCGCACCCGGAGCGCCGCGTTGATCCCCGCCATGATCCCCTGCCCCGCCGCCTCCTCGTAACCGGAGGTGCCGTTGATCTGGCCGGCGTGGTAGAGGTTTCGGACGAGCTTCGTCTCCAGGGAGGCGTGGAGCTGGATCGGGTCGACGTAGTCGTACTCGATGGCGTAGGCGGGGCGCATGATCTCCACCCGTTCCAGTCCGGAGATACTGCGGTAGAACGCCCACTGCACGTCGATCGGGAGGGAGGTGGAGAGCCCGGAGGGGTAGACCTCCACCGTGTCCCGCCCCTCCGGCTCGATGAAGGTCTGGTGGCGGTCCTTGTCGGGAAAGCGGACCACCTTGTCCTCGATGGAGGGACAGTAGCGGGGACCGATCCCCTCGATCACCCCCGCGTAGAGGGGGGAGCGGTCGAGGCCGCTTCGGATGATCTCGTGACTCCGCTCGTTGGTGTAGGCGATGTGGCACGGCACCTGGGGCTGGTCGATCCGGGCCGTCGAGAAGGAAAAGGGGACCGGCGGGTCGTCGCCGTACTGGGGCTCCAGGCGGCCGAAGTCGATGGTGCGGCCGTCGAGCCTTGCCGGCGTCCCTGTCTTCAGGCGCCCCACCTCGAACCCGAGTTCGCGGAGCTGGTCGGAGAGGCCGACGGAGGGGAGGTCTCCAGCCCTGCCGCCCGGATAGTTGGTGAGGCCGATGTGGATCAGCCCCCGCATGAAGGTGCCGGTGGTGAGAATGACCGTCGCTGCCGCGTAGCGGACCCCAGCCCTGGTGTCGACCCCGGCGACCCTCCCCTCCTCGACGTGAAGCCCGGTCACCTCCGCCTGCTTGAGGTGGAGGTTCGGCTGGCTCTCCAGGACCCGCTTCATCCGGAGCCGGTAGAGCTGCTTGTCCGCCTGGGCGCGGGAGGCGCGCACCGCGGGGCCCTTCCGGGTGTTGAGGATCCGGAACTGGATGCCGGTGGCGTCGATGTTCCTTCCCATCTCGCCGCCGAGGGCGTCGATCTCCTTCACCAGGTGCCCCTTGGCGAGACCGCCGATCGCCGGGTTGCACGACATGAGCGCCACGGCGTCGAGGTTGATCGAAAGGAGGAGCGTCGCGCACCCCATGCGTGCAGAGGCGAGCGCCGCCTCGCACCCCGCATGCCCGGCACCCACCACGATCACGTCGTATGTCTTGTCGTAGACGATCAACTTAGAACTCCAGCTTCCATAACTCCCCCCTACCCCTTTAGGCCCAGTGGGTCCTCTTAGCTTAAGAGGGGGAAAACCCTCTCCTCCCCTAAGTTAAGGGGAGGCCGGGAGGGGTTACGAAATACCGATGCTGCGAATGTTTCTTTATTTACTCTACCCGAATCGCTCCTGTTTCACAAACCCTTTTAAGGGATACTGTATCCCAGTCACAAACCCTTGAGATGAGCCAATCCAGCCAAGATGTTCCACGTGGAACATTTGCTATTTTCCTATACAGAACCTGGAGAAGATCAGGTCCAGCACCTCGTCCGGGGTGGTCTCACCGGTCACCTCCCCCACCGCGTCGAGCGCCTCCCGGAGCTCCAGGGCGAGGAGCTCCAGCTCTGCACCGGAACCGAGGCTCTCGGCAAACCGTACCAGAAAACCGAGCGCCCTGACCAGGGCATCCCGATGGCGTGCCTGGGAGAGGGCGACGAACTCGCGGCCGTCCACGGCCCGGCCGTGCAAAAAAGAGTCTCGGATTGCTGTCCGCACCTGATCGATTCCCTCGCCGGTCAGGGTGGAGACGGCGACCGTCTCACGTGCGGCCAGCTCGGCGGGGAGTTCGATCACGGCGGGGAGGTCGCTCTTGTTCACGACCAGGATCGCCCGCGCCGCGCCGAGGGCGTCGAGGATCATCCGGTCCTCGTCGTCGAAGGAACGCGCGCCGTCCACCATGAACAGGACCAGGTCGGCCAGGGGTATCCGCTCGAGGGTACGTCGCACCCCCTCCCGTTCGACCACATCGTCGGTCTCGCGAACGCCGGCGGTGTCGAGCATCCGGACCGGGAGGCCGCCGATGTTCACTACCTCCTCGATGATGTCCCGGGTGGTGCCGGGGACGGAGGTGACGATCGCCCGCTTTTCACGCAGGAGGGTATTGAGGAGGCTCGACTTCCCGACATTCGGCTTGCCTGCGATCAGGACCGCAACTCCCTCGCGGAGCACCTTCCCTTCGCTGAACCCGGCGAGGAGCGCTCCGATCTCCCCCCTCCCCTCTTCAGTGAGCCGGCCGATCTCGGCGACGGTGAGGGAGCCGACCTCGTCCTCGGGGAAATCGATGTGCGCCTCCACCAGGGCAAGGGCGTGGAGGAGACGTTCGCGGACCGCGGCGATCCGCTGCGAGAGCATCCCTTCGCGCTGGTGCTGCGCCAGGGCAAGGGCAGCGTCGGTCTTGCTCCTGATGACGTCGATGACCGCCTCGGCCTGCACCAGGTCGATCCGGCCATTGAGAAAGGCGCGCTTGGTGAACTCCCCCGGCTCGGCGAGGCGGGCTCCCTCCCCGAGCACCAGGGCGAGGAGGCGCTGCACGACCAGGTAGCCGCCGTGGCACTGGATCTCCACGACATCCTCGCGGGTGTAGCTGTGGGGCGCCCGCATGTAGACCAGAAGCGCCTCATCGATGGTGTCGTCGGTCGCGGGATCGATGATGGTGCCGTAATAAAAACGGTGGCTCGTAAGGCCACCGTTCTGTTTCCGTCTGAAGATTGTCCCGGCGATCCGCCCAGCTTCGGGCCCGCTCACCCTGATGACGCCGATCCCCCCCTCGCCGAGGGGGGTGCTGATGGCGGCGATGGTATCCTGGACGTACATGCGGCTACTCCTTCAGCAGCTTGTTGATGTACGCCTGCTGGGCGATGGTGAGGATGTTGTTGACCAGCCAGTAGAGGACGAGGCCGGCGGGCATGTTGATGAACATCACGGTAAAGATCACCGGGAGCATCATCATCATCTTCGCCTGCGCCGGGTCCATCCCGGCGGACGGGGTCATCCGCTGCTGGACGAACATGGTCGCCCCCATGACGATCGGGGTGACGTAGTACGGGTCCCTGGCGGAGAGGTCGTGGATCCAGAGCATGAACGGTGCGTGGCGGAGCTCGATGGACGACATGAGCGCCCGGTAGAGGGCGATGAAGATCGGCATCTGCACCAGCATGGGAAGACACCCCCCGAGCGGGTTGACCTTATGGGTCTGGTAGAGCTCCATCACCGCCTTGTTCATGGCGTCCCGGTCGTTCTTGTATTTTTCCTTCAGCTCCGCCATCTTCGGCTGGAGCTTCTGCATCTCCTTCATCGACTTGTAGCTCTTGTAGGTGAGCGGGTAAAAGAGGATCTTGATCACAACCGTGATGATGATGATGGCGATTCCGTAGTTACGGACATAGCGGTAGAGGAACTTCAGGGCGTAGAGGAGCGGCTTGGCGACAGACGAGAACCAGCCGAGGTCGATCGCCCGTTCGAGCTGATTACCCTCCCCCTTCAGGAGGTCCAGATCCTTCGGTCCGAAGTAGAGCCTGTAGGGAAGGGAAAACGTCTCACCCGGGTTGAGGGCGATCGGAGCGGAGGAGATGGTGTTCTCGACGTACCCCTTGTTGTCCCGAACGGTGACGCCGCCGAGGGTGCCGTTAACAGGCATGACCGCGGTGAGGAAATACTTGTCGGCGAAGCCGGTCCAGTGGACCTCGGCCTCATACGTCTTCGGCCCCTTCTCCAGATCCTTCATCTTCACGGTGTTAACATCCTTCCCCGCGAGGGTGATGGGTCCGTGTTCCTCGAACCGGCTCTCCTTGACCGAGGTGTCGACATGATTGTTGAGGATAAGGCGGAGGACCCCCTCCTGCTTCGCCGCGCCGCTGTTGACGAGCTGCTGGTTCAGGTCGATGCCGTAGCTGCCCCCCCTGATGGTGTACGCCTTCTTCAGGACCGTCCCCTGGGGGGAGGAACAGGTGAACTCCAGCTCCCGTTTGTCCCCCTTCCCCACCGCGAGACCGTCGCTGTTGACGCTGCAGACGGCCGCAGGATCGACGGCAAACCCCTTCGCCTCGCTCTTCAGGGTGAAGTTTTCCGGCGCCTCCTCGGTGATCAGGCTGACGTCCTTGCCGCCGGGCCCCGCCTTGTCGTGGTACTTCTTCAGGACCAGGCTCTTCAGACTGCCGCCGCGGGTGCTGAAGACCGCCGTGTAGAGATCGGTGTCGACCGTGATGTCACGCGCGGGTACCGCGGCGACGGGGGCGGCGGGAGGGGCGGCGGAAACCGGCGCTGCCGGTGCCGCCTGGGGCTGGGCAGGGGAAGATTGCTGGGCCTGGGGATTCTGCTGCGCCACCTTTTGCGGCGGCTGGGGCATCAGGAACGAGTAACCGTACAGGACGGCTATCGAAAGGACGATGGCTATGACAACTCTTTTTTCCATGGGTTCTCCCTAAGGATCAGGTAACGGGATCGTTGCCGCCCGGGTGGAAGGGGTGGCACTTGGCAATCCGGACGGCGGAGCGTAGAAGGCCCTTGGCCAGGCCGTATTTTTTCAGTGACTCGACGGAGTAATGGGAACAGGATGGGTAAAAACGACAGGATCTCCCCGTGAAGGGGGACAGGTATTTTTGGTACAGTCCGATGCCGTAAATAACAGTTCGTGTCAGCATTGCTGTTTTTTGGTGCGCTGCACAGCCCGGCCCAGTTCCTGGCTGACCTCGCCGAAGTCGAGACGGGCTGCTCCCTGTTTGGCAACGATATTATAATCCACCGGTGCGAACAAATCCTTGTTCAGCCGGTAAAACTCCCTGACAAGCCTCTTCACGCGGTTTCTCACGACCGCGTTTCCGACCTTGCCGCTGACGGTGACGCCGAGGCGCACTGACGGCTCGGGACGTTCTTTCCAGAGGACAATGAAGTTTGCCGAGTGGATCTTCTGCCCCTCATGCGAAAGTCTCAGAAAATCCACCCTCTTCCGGAGCCGCTCCTGCCGGGAAAAACCGGGCATGAACACGGGCCTTACTTGGTGGCGATCGTCACCGCCAGCCGTTTCCGACCCTTGGCGCGGCGCCTCTTGATGACGAGACGGCCGTTTTTGGTGGACATGCGGACCAGAAATCCGTGGGTTCTTTTTCGCGAGGTATTGCTCGGCTGAAAGGTTCTTTTCATTGATTCGTGCTCCCGTATCTATGTCATGCGTATTTTTCGACGGAAATGGCATTATTAACCACAAACATCCCTCATTGTCAAGCACTATTTTATAGCATGAGGATGAGATTGGCCTTGCAAATTGGCGCCTCCTCTGATAGGCTTCGTCATTCGAAAAAAGGAGTTCTCAACACCCCTCTTCAGCGTCTATCTAGCAGATGTTCAAGGTTTTTACTCCTTGTCAACATCTGTTGATAACCCTGTGCATAACTTCACCGCCGACACGGGACGGTTCACATGCGCACGGATGCAAGACGACCGCCAGGGAGTAAAGCCGTCTCGCCACCGTCATTCTAAGGTTTGCCCATGGAAAACATCTGGCTCGAAGCCCAATCAAATATCGCCAAAGTTCTCACCCCCCAGACGTACGACACCTGGATCAGGCCGATCACGTTCGTGTCGTTCAAAAACAACAGTTTCCTGCTGGAAGTCCCGAACAAATTCGTCAAGGAGTGGGTCGAGGAAAAGTACAACTCCATGATCCAGGAGGCGATATCCTCCCTGACCGGGTCCAAATTCCAGCTGGAATTCAAGCTCAACGACAAGCACCAGGGTGAGAAGGCGCCCGACGTCGCGGAAATGGTCGTCCCCCGTGATGTCCCCCCTCCCCGGGAAAAGCCGACCCAGGGGGACCTGGTCTCCAACCTGAACCCCAAGTACACCTTCGAGACCTTCGTCTGCGGGGCGAGCAACCAGTTTGCCCACGCGGCTTCCCAGGCGGTCGCCGCCAACCCCGCCAGCAACTACAATCCGCTCTTCATCTACGGCGGCGTCGGTCTCGGCAAGACCCACCTCCTCATCGCCATCGGCAACCAGATCCTCGCCCGCAACAAGAAAGCGCGGGTCTGCTACTACACCTCCGAAAAGTTCATGAACGAACTGATCAACTGTCTCCGTTACAATAAGATGGAGCAGTTTCGGAACAAATTCAGGAGCATGGACGTTCTGTTGATTGACGATGTTCAATTCATAGCCGGCAAGG
>DATJLB010000133.1:0-17118 GCA_035490915.1 Geobacteraceae bacterium | reverse complement strand
TATCAACTTCTGGACGTCGACTACTATGTCAGCAATACCTATTACGCGGCCGCCACACTCTACGAGATCTGGCCGATCCGCATCGGAGAAAAGACGGCCTCCCTCGTGTGGCGCGGAGATTTCTATGCCGCCCCTATGCTGCGGTTCACGAAGGGGATCGAACGGATCGCCTACGGTGCCGTTATGATCCAGGAGATAAAGAAGGGAATACGCTGTTTCCAGGACGGGATATAGAATCCCCATGCGCATGAAAGCCGATGACCGCCGGATCCTACCCAAACGACTTTTCAGGTACTCGCTGCTCCTGATCGCCCTGATAACGGCCGGATTGATTCTGCCCGTCCACACCGCCACCGCGGACTCGCTGTCGATCTCCCACGAACTCGACGTGGGATTCGGCTATTCGGGGGGAGCGACGACTCTCCAGAAAGAGCAGCACATCGGTTCCGTCAACGAGCTGAATTCAAACGTAAAATACGTCATCTCGCCACAGGTCACCAAAGACCTGCTGCTCCGGTTCGGGGCCGAATGGGAGCGATTATCGTTCGCCACCCCTCCTGGCGCAGCGCTGCCCGACCCACTGCAGCGGGTCAACGCGGTAATCGGTTTTGATTACCAGCTTGCCGAACAATGGCTCATGCGCGCCGAAGTGATGCCGGGCGTGTACGGCGATTTCAGGAATGTCGGCTGGGACAGCTTCGATGCCCCCTTCGACCTCGGGTTCGCCTACCTGCAAGATGCCGATCTGCAGTGGTTCTTCGGCCTGCGCGTCGACCCGCGGAGCGAATACCCGGTGCTCCCCGCTGCCGGCGTCCGCTGGCAGTACGCCGACAACTGGACGCTAAACCTCCAGTTGCCGAATCCGCGCCTCGAATACACCGTAAATGACGACCTCCAGATGTACATCGGCGCAGGCATCAAGGCGGCGACCTATGTGGTCGGCGACCATTTCGGCGATGCCCACGGCATCCCCAGGCTCAACAAAGCCACGGTCGATTACTTCGAAGTCCGCACCGGCCCCGGTCTGTCGTGGAAGGTCACTCCCCAGATAACGCTCGAGGCGGAAGGGGGCGCCATGGTCAACCGCACGTGGAACTTCTTCGACAGGGATGTGGATTTGGAAAGCCGCCCGGCGCCGTACTTCCAGATCGCCTGCCGCGCCCGGTTCTGATCGCAACGCCAACACTGACTGGAAGGTCTTTATGAAAGCAGTACTACAGAGGGTAAGCGAAGCACGGGTGGATGTGGCAGGAAGTACGGTGGGCCGAATCGGCCGGGGGATACTGGTCCTTCTCGGTGTAGAAAAGGGGGACATGGAAAGGGACGCCGACTGGCTGGCGGAGAAGATCGCCGGTCTCCGCATCTTCGAGGACGATGCGGGGAAAATGAACCTGTCGGTCGGGGACGTCGGCGGAGAGCTCCTGGTCGTTTCCCAGTTCACCCTGGCGGGGAACTGCGCCAAGGGGCGGCGCCCCTCCTTCGACAGCGCCGCTCCGCCGGTCGAGGCAAATCGCCTTTACGACCACTTCGTCTCCAGGGTAAGGGCTCTGGAAGTGCCGACGGAAACCGGCATCTTCCAGGCCATGATGGCCGTTTCGCTGGTAAACGACGGTCCGGTCACCTTTATTCTCGAAAGCCCCAAATCCTGACTTCCCGCAACCCGCTCTCTATGGTAATCTAGCATCGATTCCCCGTTGCCCATTCCCGGCTAAAGAGAGGCCATGCGGCTCAAAACCATACTCGACAACCTGTATGCGGCCCGTTCCCAGATTCACCTTGCCAACGACCCGCTCTCCTTCTGCCACCGCTACGCATCCCCCGAGGACCGGGAAATTGCCGGTCTGGTTGCCTCATGTCTTGCCTACGGCAATGTCAAAATCATCCTCAGAAACCTCGATACCGTCTTTGCCAGGCTGGGACCGTCTCCGCGGCGGTTTGTGGAGGAGTTCGAACCGGAACGTGACGGGGCGCTGTTCGCCGGGTTCAAGCACCGCTTCAACGACGGCCGCGACCTCTGCGCCCTGCTCCTCGCCGCGCGCACCATGCTTGACGAGGCGGACACGATCGGCGAGTTCTTCCTCGGGTGTTACGACCGGGAGGCGGACGACATCACACCGTCGCTCACGGAGTTCAGCACCGCGATCCTCGCCATGGATTACGCGCCGGTGTTCGGCAGCCGGGAAATCCCCGCCGACTCCTATTTTCCCTTCTTCTTCCCCTCCCCCGCCTCGGGAAGTGCCTGCAAGCGCCTCTGCATGTACCTGCGCTGGATGGTCCGCCCCGCCGACGGGATCGACCTCGGCCTCTGGCGCGAGGTTTCCGCCGCCAAGCTTGTCATACCGGTGGATGCCCATATTCAGCGGATCTCCCGATATCTCGGCCTGACCAACCGCAAGCAGGCCGACTGGCGAATGGCCCGGGAGATCACGCAGGCCCTGAGAAGGCTCGACCCCGCCGACCCCGTCAAGTATGATTTCTCCCTCTGCCACCTGGGGATATCGGAGGGGTGCGACGGCCGGGACCGTGTAAGGTGCACGGCGTGTCCCATCAACGAACTGTGCACGGCGGAAAATACATGAACGGCACGCAGACCGTCCTCCTCGAATCGTTCGACCGGCGACGGGACCGCGCCTCGTACTCCTTCTCCGGCCTCACGGAAGCGATAACGGCTCAGTCACCGGCAGAGGTGGTTCCCGCCCTCCGGAAGGTCGAGGCCGCCGTGGCCCGGGGGCTCCACGCCGCCGGCTTTCTCTCCTACGAAGCCGCAGCCGGCCTGGACGATGCCAGCGCAGTAGGTGCCACAGGCCCTCTCCCTCTCCTCTGGTTCGGCATCTTCGAAAGGAGAGCGGCAGTAAACTCCGGCAGGCGCACCGCCTCCGGCGGGGGAACGTTCGAAACGGGGGAGTGGAAAAGCGACCTCTCCGCTGACGAGCATGCGGCGGCTATTGCCAGGATCAGGGAGTACATCGCCGCCGGGGACACCTACCAGGTGAACTTCACCATGCGCCGGCGCTTCCGCTTCACGGGCGAACCGCGTGCTTTCTACCGCGGGCTCTGCCGTTCCCAGGAGGCCCCGTTCTGCGCCTTCCTTGACCTCGGGCGTTTTCAGGTGCTCTCCGCCTCACCGGAGCTCTTTTTCCGGCTCAAGGATGGACGCCTCACCGTCCGCCCCATGAAGGGGACCGCCCCGCGGGGGAGATGGTGGGAAGAGGATGAGGAAGCAAAGAAGAGCCTCCGGGAAGACCCGAAGGAGCGGGCGGAAAACCTGATGATCGTGGACCTCATGCGCAACGACCTCGGGAAGGTGGCAGAAACCGGATCGGTCCGGGTCGAGTCGCTGTTCGACCTCGAAATCCTCCCCACCCTTCACCAGATGACATCCACCGTTACCGCCACGCTGAAGGAAGGGATAGACATCACGGACATCTTCCGGGCACTCTTCCCGTGCGGATCGGTGACCGGTGCGCCGAAACGGCGCGCCATGGAGATCATCCGGGAACTGGAGAGTTCGCCGCGCGGCGTCTACACCGGTTGCATCGGCTATGTCTCCCCAACCCCGGAGGGGACAGAATCGAATTCAGTCTCCGGTCGAAGAGTCCCCGACGAAACCAACGCGGGCAGACGCTCAAAGGCGAAGTCGTACGAGGCAGCCTTCAGTGTCGCCATCCGGACCGTGGTCCTCGACGACACGGACGGTGCGGGAGAGCTGGGTGTGGGGAGCGGCGTCACCTGGGACTCCCGGGCAGACGCCGAGGTTGCGGAGTGCCTTGCCAAGGGGCGCTTTGCCCTGGAATCGCGTCCGGAGTTCCAGCTGGTCGAGACCATGCTCTGGGAAGAAGGGGCAGGATATTTTCTGCTGGAGCGGCACCTGGAGCGGCTCCGACGTTCCGCTGCCTACTTCGGCTTCCCCCTCCGCTCCGCCTCCGTCCGAAAGGCGCTTGCCCGGCGGGGCGCACTCCTCGCGGGTGTCCAGAAGGTGCGGCTCCTCCTCTCCCGCGCGGGGACCGTCGCCATAGAGACCGACCCGCTTCCGGCTGCGCCCGCCACCATCCTTTCCGCCGCCTTTGCCCGCACGCGGGTGGACTCCCGCGACCCCTTTCTGTACCACAAGACCACGAACCGCCCCCTCTACCGGGAGGAGCTCGCGGCACGCCCCGACTGCGGCGAGGTGGTCTTTCTCAACGAGCGGGGGGAGGTGACCGAGGGGGCCGTCAGCACCATCGTCGCGAAGATCGACGGGGAGCTCGTCACCCCGCCCGTCCGCTGCGGGCTCCTGCCGGGGGTTTTCCGGGAGGAACTCCTGGAACGCGGGGTGATCAGGGAGAGGGTCATCACCAAGGAAGAGCTGACACACGGCGGGGAGATCTACGCGGTCAACTCGGTGCGGCGCTGGCGGCGGGTGCGGCTCGTCTGACGTGCTATACTTTTTACCATTCAACAACGACCTGCAAAGGAGATTGCCATGAAAAAATTCGGCTTTATCGGGCTCGGCATCATGGGAAGTGCCATGGCGCGGAACCTCATCGCGGCGGGCTTCGACGTTACCGTCTGGAACCGCTCCCCCGAGAAGGGAAAGGCCCTGGAAGTGCTTGGCGCTACTGTGGCAGCATCTCCCCGGGCGGTGATCGATGCGTGTCCCGTCACGTTCGCGATGCTGGCCGATCCGGCGGCGGCGGATGCGGCCTGCTTCGGCGAAAACGGCGTCCTGGAGGGGATCGGAGAGGGAAAGGGGTACGTGGACATGTCCACCGTGGACGCCGCCACATCCCGGAGGATCGGGGCTGCCCTCACTGCCAGAGGGGGGCGCTTCCTGGAAGCGCCGGTCTCGGGGAGCAGAAAACCGGCCGAAGACGGGACCCTGATCATCCTGGCCGGGGGCAACCGCTCCCTGTACGATGAGGCGATGCCCGCCTTGACTAAGATGGGGCGAAAGATTCTCTACCTGGGAGAGACCGGCAATGGCGCCAACATGAAGCTGGTGGTCAACATGGTCATGGGAGGGATGATGGCGGCATTCTGCGAGGGGCTTGCCCTGGGGGACAAGGCGGGACTGGCGCTCGCGGACATCATCGACGTCCTCGGCTCGGGGGCGCTGGCAAACCCGATGTTCTCGCTGAAGGGGGGACTCATTCTGCAGGGGGAATTCCCCGTCGCCTTCCCCCTCAGACATATGCAGAAGGACCTGCGCCTCGCCGTCGCATTGGGTGACCAGCTCGATCAGCCGCTCTATTCCGCCGCGGCGGCCAATGAAGGGTTCAAGAGGGCCAAGGAGATGGGGCTCGGGGATGAGGATTTCGCGGCGCTCTACAAGGCGGTCAGATTATGAAGACGCTCCTGTCCTACGGCGGGGCAGTCCTGATCACGACTGCCCTGCTCGACCCGATGATCGCTTCCGGCCTCGGCAAGCCGATTCCATGGCTGCGCGACACACTCATGGGGGGAGGGGGAATTGCCTGCCTGTACCTGCTCGTGAAGTACCGGAAGCAGCTCTGACCGCGTGAAACCTTCGGCGGCGACCTGTCACACGATATAGTGACTCACCTCGATTTTGTAGCGGTTGGGATCGAGGGCCTCCACAACCGTCCTGCCGCAACTTGTATTCGCCAGGTCGACAACGTCACCTTCTATTTCGCTCCCCTTCGAATCCGCGATTATCTTCACCTTCGGGGCATTCCACTTTTCCGGGTCGAGGTTGTTCTCCATAACGACGCACAATTCCTGGGTGTTGAGCAGAAGGAGCGCTCCGACCGGATAAATGCCGACGCAGTTGACAAAGAGCTTCAGGATGATGGGATCGTACGCCTTCCCCGCTCTCGCCAGCATGAACCGGAGCGCCTTGTCGGGTGGATGGGGGATCCTGCTGTAGACCCGGGAAGAGGTGAGCCCGTCGTAACAGTCGGCGATGCTGATGATCCGTCCGAACAGGCTGAGCCGCTTGTACGGGAGCCGGGGATAGCCCGAGAAATCGCAGTTCAGGTGGTGCTCGAAGGCACCGGTGATGATCCTGGCGCTCAGGGCATCGAGCCCCTTGAGCTTCATCAGCTTTTTCACGCCGAGCAGCGGGTGCTTCTGCATGACCTCCCACTCCTCACGGGTAAATTCGGACGGCTTGTTGAGAATTGCCAGGGGGATCTCCGACTTGCCGATGTCGTGGAAGAGGGCAGCCATCCCGAGCTCGCAGAGCTTCGCCTTGGAAAGGCCTATCCGTTGCGCCATGGCGAGGGAGAGGATGCAGACATTGACGGAGTGACTGTAGGTGTATTCGTCGTGGCAGCGGATCGTAGTCAGGCCGATGAGGTTGGTCTCGGCGGCGAGCAGCTGGTCGATCAGGCTCTGGACCACTCGCTTGGACTTCCTGAGACGAAGCGTCTGCCCCATCTTGGCGTTGTCCATCACCTCCGAAACCGCGTGGACGGTCTGGTAGTAGATCTTCCGCGACCGCACCCTGTTGTCCGTCAGCTCGGCCTCGTCAAACCCTTCGATGCCTTCCTCAACATCTCCAAGGGTCTCCAGATCGATAGTGACGATCATCCGCTGCTGCATCCGCTCCAGGAACCGCTCGTGCGTCTGGGGAGTGGGAATCGGCTCGATTTCCTTGAAGACGTAGACGAATTTACCGATGTCTTCGGCGGTTACCGTCGGGTTGAACGTAATCCCCCCGATCAGGTAGCGCTTCATTTCGCTCATGAGAAACTTGAATGCCTCGAAGCCTGCGGCATCGGGCTTCAGCCGGAGCTCTCCCAGGATGAGATACCCCCCCTTGAGCCTCAGGGCGGCCTCCTCGTTCTTGCGGTGAATCTCCCTGATCACGTTGAGGACGTTGGCGATGGGGGTGTTGGTTGCCGCATGACCTTCGTTGTAGTTCTGCGCGGTCTTGAGCAGGACGAAAAAATGGGTGACCAGCGTCTTGCCGAGCCGGATCATTTCTTTTTCCAGCAGTTCGGGTCGTATGTCCGATCCCATCAAAGCCTCCTATGGCCCGGTGACGCTCTTCGCACTTTCGGCGGTCATCGAATCGATTGCATGGACGATGAAGTCCCGCACCTCGTCGCTCTTCACGGCGCTCGCTTCCTGCAGGAGCTTGACGGCCGCTGCGGACCTGATCTTCAGCAAACCGGCCACGGCACAGGCAACCGACTCCTTTTCCCGTGCCTTGTTGAACCAGAACTTTTTCATCAGCATATCCCTGAACATCGGAATCACCTGGTCTGCGCCGAGTTCACCTATCGCCTCGAACACCGCCTTTTTCTCCGCCATGTCCCGCTCGGCAAACTGCTCGGACGTTGCCAGAGCAGCGATCGGCTTAAGGGCGAATACGCTCCTGGAAGCCGCCAGCACCTGCAGCGCCCTGATCCTGATGCTGCTCACGTCATCCCGGAGAAACTTGAGGATGTAGGTCTTCGCCTTCGGATCGGGGATCCGTTCCAGGTAGGTGAGGACCTCTCGCCGCACCTGCAGCTCCCGGTGCGAGATCAGTCTCCCCACCTGGTCGAGGGCCGCGGGACTGCCGATCCGGTTCAGGATGAACACCATGTTTCGTACCACGTACCACCGCTGGTCGGACAGGAACGGATAGAAGACCTCAGGGGAGTCATGGCCGACTTCGATGAGCGCCTGGATGATCGCCTTCCTCATCTTCATCTTTTCAACGATGCAGAGAAGTTCGCAGGTCCGCCCGAGCAAAGGCCTGCCGAAGAACCGGAGTAGTTCCAGAAGCTCTTCCGGCTCGACCAGTTCCGTGGTATCGATGGTGGTGGCTAGCGCCTTAACGGTCCTCTCGGAGAAGACCGTCCCCATTGCCCCCGAAATCAATTCTCTGCCGGATTGGGGAATGTGCTCGTTGGTCGCCAGATTCCCCAGGAACTTGACGAGACTGAGGGTGTATTTGATTTCCCCCGCAGAGGCCAGGCTTTCCGTGAGCTTGGCCATGATCTCGACGAACTCCCCGAACATCGCGGGATCTTTTTCCCCGACAAGGATCGAGGTGATGATCTGGATCACCTCGTCCAGCGGCTTTCGCGTCTCCTCTTCCTCCCGGTTTTTCCTCAGCCATTCGGTCTCCTCGTCGGTGAGGGTGAGGATCTTCTGCGGGATGAGCATGGGGGAGGGAGGCGGGGCGGCCTCGGCAATCGACCGGTAGATGCCGGATATTTTATCCTGCTGGGATGTAGGAGCGACCGGCCCGCCGCCGACCGAATCGAATTCCAGGAAGTCCTCGGCGAGGAGGTACGTAAGATGGGGGAGGTTCTTTTCCCAGAGGAGAGTGACGATGTCGTCATCCACGTCATTCGGGCGGTCCTTCCCGACTATTTCGAGGAATTCACAGAGCTCGTACTCCTCGATCCCCTCGCTGAAGATCAGGAAGCGGATCCCGTCGGCGTGCATCTTGAACGCCATGCTCTCCTTCGGATCGCGGTTCTCGTAGATGACCTTCCCCTTGTACCGCAGCTCGAACTGATCGATATCTAGCTTATATTCGCCATGGGCGGCGAGAAATTTCCCGAACTTCCCCTTCAGCTCGTCGATGAACCGGGCCAGGAGCGGATTGTTGGGAAGATACATCCGGAACCCCTTGGATGTCTTCACGATAGCCTGAAAGACTTCGGTGGCAAGCGTCACCTCTTCCTTGCTCACGTCCGCGGCTTCGACAACCTCGTCCTGCGGGGCAACATATTCTTCCACCATAAGAGTGACGCTCCTTGACCATACAAGGGCCGATTTTCGTCCATGCGAAGGAGATCCAACCAGGCGCAAGAATTGCTCCCCCTCACGCCGGAAAACGGACGGTGCCCTACAAGAGGGTAGGGTCCGTTCGTTATCTTATACTACATATTTTCAAAAGTTTCCACAAACTCGGCAGTGGTTGTCAGTCAGATGAATTCATAAACCACGCCAAATATACAAGATAATTCCTTATGGTGTAAAGCCGATATATTTGAAAAAATTAACTTGCAATTTCATGAACCAGCTGACACAATAAATCGTTTTTACCCAAGACGGGCATCAAGGCTCGTCTTTTTCTTTCGGGGATAGCTGTGGAAGCTGCCCTCCCAGACGCCAAGGAGTGAGACTGACTATGCAGGAATCCATTCGTAACATCGCCATAATTGCCCACGTCGACCACGGCAAGACCACGCTGGTGGACGCCATGCTGCGCCATGCCGGAGTCTTCAGGGAGAACGAGGCCATCACCGAGCGGGTGATGGACTCCAACGACCTGGAGAAAGAACGGGGGATCACCATCCTTTCCAAGAACCTGTCGGTGCACCACGGCCGCTACAAGATCAACATCGTCGACACCCCGGGCCATGCCGATTTCGGCGGCGAGGTTGAGCGGGTCCTGAAGATGGTCGACTCGGTGCTGCTGCTCGTGGACGCCCTCGACGGCCCGATGCCCCAGACCCGCTTCGTCCTGAAGAAATCGCTGGACCTGGGCCTCAAGCCGATCGTGGTGATCAACAAGGTCGACCGCCCGGGTGCACGCCCGAGTGAGGTGGTGGACATGGTGTTCGACCTCTTCTGCGAACTGAACGCCACCGACGAGCAACTGGACTTCGCCATCGTCTATACCAGCGCCAAGCTCGGGTACGCCATGCTCGACATGAATGCCGCCTCCACCAGCATGGAGCCGCTCTTCGCGGTGATCGAGTCGAACGTCCGCCCGCCCGCCGGCGACCCGCATGCACCGTTCCAGATGCTCGTCACCAACATCGACTACAACGACTACATCGGCCGGATCGCCACCGGCAAGGTGTTCAACGGCAAAGTAACCGCCGGCGAGACGATTGCCTACGTTAAAAAGGACGGGAGCGTCGTGAAGGGTCGGATCTCCAAGCTCCTCGGCTACGAAGGGCTAAAACAGGTGGAAATGGCCGAAGGGTGCACCGGCGACATCATCACGGTGGCCGGCTTCGACGAGGTGGGGATCGGCGAGACCCTAGCGAGCGCGGAAAACCCGATCGCGCTCCCCTACGTCTCCATCGACGAGCCGACCATCTCCATGAACTTCATCGTCAACAGTTCCCCCTTCGCCGGCCGGGAAGGGAAGCTGGTCACCTCGCGCAACATCCGCGAGCGGTTGGACCGCGAACTGCGCACCAACGTCTCGCTCCGCGTGGAGGATACCGGCAACGCCGACACCTTCAAGGTCTCCGGCCGAGGCGAGCTGCACCTCTCCATCCTGATCGAGAACATGCGCCGGGAGGGGTTCGAGATGGCGGTCTCCAAGCCGGAGGTGATCTTCCGCGAGGAGAACGGAAAGAAACTGGAGCCGATGGAGTACCTGGTGGTGGACGTCCCCGGTGAGTACCAGGGGGCGATCATCGAAAAGATGGGGCCGCGCAAGGGGGAAATGGTCGCCATGAACCCGATGGGGGAGACGATCCGCCTTGAGTTCGTCATCCCGGCCCGGGGGCTGATAGGGCTTCGCGGCGAGGTGCTGACAGAGACCCGCGGCACCGGCGTCCTCACCCACACCTTCCACGACTATGCGTCGTACAAGGGGGAGATCCCCGGCCGGAAGAACGGCGTGCTGATCGCCATGGAGCACGGCGAGACCACCGCCTACTCCCTGGACGGCCTGCAGCCGCGCGGCATCCTATTCATCGGCCCCGGCGTGGAGGTGTACGGCGGAATGATCATCGGCCAGCATGCCAAGGACAACGACCTGGACGTCAACCCCTGCAAGGGGAAGAAGCTCACCAACGTCCGCGCCTCGGGCTCCGACGACGCCATCAAGCTCACCCCGCCGCGCATCCTGACCCTCGAGCAGGCGCTGGAGTTCATCGATGACGACGAGTTGGTGGAGGTGACCCCGAAGTCGATCCGGCTCCGGAAGAAAGAGCTCGACCCGAACAAGCGGAAGCGGGTCGCCAAGGGGTAGCGGAGGGACGAATCAGCAAAGCTGGCCAAAGAAGGCGGGGATTGTACCCCGCCTTTTTCCGTTTCCGGGCGAGGTCTGCACCACGGGCCAGCACCCGTTTATTCCATTGACACTCGCCTTGTTGGTCGTGTAAAAAAGTGTCACATTGCCCGGCTGTTCCTGTCCAGGTACACCAGGCGGTAATTTTCGCAGAACGGAGACGACATGAATCAGAAAATTTCAACTGTGCTGGTATCGTTCATTCTTACAGCTGTCATCGCTCTCCCGGCGTTCGGGGAAGGGCTCTCCCGCGAGCAGGGAGACACCATCATCAACGAGCTGCGCCAAATCCGCCAATTGCTGGAAAAACAGAAGCCAGCGCCTCAGCCTGGCGCCCCGGCCGCCCCGGAGCGGGTGAAGCTGAAGGTCGGCAAGGAGTTCGCGCTGGGGAAAAGCGATGCGCCGCTCGTGATGGTGGAGTATACCGACTACCAGTGCCCGTTCTGCAACCGCTTCCACACCACGACCTTCCCGGAACTGAAGAAGCAGTATATCGATACCGGCAAGATCCGCTTCATCAGCCGCAACTACCCCCTCAGCTTCCACCCCCACGCCATGAAAGCGGCCCAGGCGGTCTTGTGTGCGGGTGACCAGGGCAAATTCTGGCAGCTGAAGGACGCGCTGATGACCAATTCCGCGAAGATGAGTCCGGAGCTGATCACCTCGCTCGCGCGCGACGCCTCGCTGGACATGGGCGCGTTTCAGGCGTGCCTGGACGGCGGCAAGCACGACGCCGAGATCAAGGCGGGGACTGCGGCAGCCGAGGCGGTCGGGATCAACGGCACGCCGTCGTTCGTCCTCGGCAGGATGAACGGGGAGTACCTGGAAGGATACAAGATCGTGGGGGCTCAGCCGTTCGCCTCGTTCGATGCGGTGGCCAAGGAACTTCTGGCGGGGGAGAAGAAGTAAGGGGACAGATGACCTGAACGGCGAAAGGCGATCGTCATGGACGGCGGGTTGAGCCCCAGCTACACCCCGCTCAACGCCTGGACCACTCTCTTGGGGCCCCTCACCATCCGGAACGGATCGCTGACGGTCGACCGACTGACCGTGAAATAGTTTGCCGTTGACTTTGGAGCTGTTTTGCACTACGTTTTCAGGGCAGTTACCTGACGACGAGGAGCCTGTTCATGCCGTTTGTCCGCAACATCCTCTGCAGCACCGCCGCCCTCATCCTTCTTGCCGGATGCGCCACCACGAAGTCCACCGCGACGACGCCGGAAGCCCAGTTCAAGGAAGGGGAGCGGCTCTATGCGGGGCGGCACTTCGAGGACGCCATCGCCGAGTGGAAAAAGGTCAAGGAGGGTAACGCTTCGCCGGAACTGACCGCCCAGGCGGATCTTAAAATCGCCGATGCCCAGTTCGAGAACAAGAACTACATCGAAGCGGCGGCGGCCTATGAAGCCTTCCGCAAGCTCCACCCTACCAATGCGAATTCCCCCTACGCCCTCTACCGCCTTGGCCTCTGCTACTACAACCAGATCACCGGCATCGACACCGAGCAGACGCCGGTGAAGAACGCCGTAACCATGTTCGAGAGTTTTCTCGCTCAGTATCCCGCCTCGGAATTCGCCCCCGACGCCCGGACAAAGCTGGAGGACTGCCGGGCAAAGCAGCTCCGGTATGAAATCTACGTTGGCCGGTTCTACCTCCGAACCGACCATTACCAGTCCGCCATCAAGCGGTTTGAAAGCGCCCTCCTCGAGTTCCCGAAGTCCCCGAACCACGACGAGACCCTCTTCTACCTGGGGGAGGCCTATCTGCGAACGGGAGACAAAAAAAAGGGTGAAGAGGCCTTCACCCGACTCTTTAGCGAATTCCCCACAAGCAAGTATGTCGCCGAGGCGCGCAAGCTTCTGAAGAAGTACTGATCCCCCTCCGTTCGATCTCAAAAAAAAGCCCGAGCCGCCTTGCGGTCCGGGCTTTTTTGCTGCGTCCCCTAGTCTACTTTTTACCTTTCTCCTCCATCGCCTTGCTCAGCAGGGCCACCCCCTCCTTCGAGGTTGCGATGGACATCCCGAGGCTCTCCCGGGCAAGCCCCGGGTTGTGGAAGCCGTCCGAGTTCTCGGCGGTCCACCATTCCCAGAGCACATGGGCCTCCTCATGCTTCTCCCGCGCCTTGGCGAGCGTCGCCTCGTCGACCCCCATGCGCTTGGCCGCCGCATAGCTGTCGATCAGCTGGCCGAGCCAGTATTCCGCTTTGCGCATCTTCCCGCGGATATAGTTCTGCGCCGCATCCAGCTGGTAGAGCTTCTGCTCCACCGTGGACCCCTTATGGGCATGGCAGTTCAGGCACGCCTCCCTGATGTGATTCTTCGGCTTGATCACCATGTGGGACTTATAGGTCTTGCCCCCCTTCCCCTTCATGGCCGGCATATGGCAGTCGGCGCAGGTAACGCCGGCCCGGTCGTGGACGCTTCCGGCAAATGTCTCGGCCTCGGGATGGCGAAGCTTCACGAGCCGCGCCCCGGTCACCGCATGCCTGAACTCGTAGAAGTTCTGCTTCTTGCTGTACGCGAGGAGTTCCTTCGGCCCCACGAGCTGGATATGGTTCACCCGCTGGTCGTCATACCCCACCTTCTTGCCGCTGTCGAATTCGAACCCCGGACTGCACGCATAGGTCACGTGGCACTGGGCGCACATCATGCGGGAGTCGGCCTTTTTCATGATGCCGATCTTGCGGAAGCCGTCGCGGAAGGAGACGACCTTGAGGTCGGTCTTGCCGTCCTTTCCCGCAAAGAGCTTGTTCCCCTTCTCGTCGATCGTCTGGATCAGGGCGTCACGCACGACCCTCGGCTGGGTGCCGTGGGGGTCGTGGCAGTGGATGCACCCCACGGGGTTGTTGGTCGCCTTGGCGATCTCCACCAGGTCCGAGGTCCGGTCCCACTTGGCACGCGGGTCCTTGTCCCCCATGAACTTCCAGGTGAGGATATGGTCGCTCGTCTTGCACTGGATACAGGTCGGGTTCCCCCCCTTGAAGGTCTCGGGCAGCTTGTAGTCCGGTCCCTTGTCCGCCAGCACGTCCCAGGTCTTGCCGGCCGAGTCGGCGCCGAGCCACCCCTTCTTGAACTGGAAACGACCGTTGTCGAAGCGGTCCACCGCGAACTGGTCGATCACCATGAAGGCGTGACCGCGCGGCTCGTTGTGCTCGTAGGTAAAGCCGTACGGGGCGAGGAGCTTGTCCATCATCGGGGATCGACCTGTAGGCACCCCCTTCTCCTTCCGGGCCTGCGCCTCGTAATCCACCTTGTAGAAACTGTCGTACTCGTCCTTATGGCACCTGCCGCAGAGGGAAAGCTCCAGGTTGGTGGTCGGCTTCACCTTTTCGTAATCGGCCATGTGCTCCTTCAGCTTGCCGTGGCAGGTATCGCAGGCAAGTCTGGCGTGCCTGGACCCCTCCTTGAGCGCCTTCACCTCCTCATGGCACTCGTAGCATTTGGCCCGTCCGTCGTTTATCGTCTTCGCCGCCGGCTTTTCCTTGGCGGCCGCCGGCCTGGCCGACAGGGTCAGGGCAACGACGCCACACCCCACGATAGCCAGAACGGCCAGTTTCCTGTACCACATTTCCATGTCCTCCTCCTTTCTTTCTCATTGATCACTGCAATGTCGGGGCGCGCTTCCTTGAAGGGCACCCACCGTAGGGCTAGGGCCGGCATCCCCCTGCCTCGAACTCCCGGTCCAGCAGCTGTACCTCCACCTCCGTCCCCGCCGAAAGCCGGACGCCGGGGGCGAGCAGGATCAGGCCGTTACCCCTGGTAAGGGACGAAAGGCGGGCGGAACTCTGGTTCCCGGTAGTTGTCGCCAGGTAGCGGCCATCCTTCAAGGTCACCAGACTACGCACCAGGTGGGGACGTTCCCCGCGGTTTGCCACCTCTTCTTCAAGGGTTGCTCGGACCGTGGGGCGGAAGAGGCGGCTCCTCCCCATCATCTTCAGGAGCGCCGGGCGGACGAACTGCTCGAAAGCGACCATGGCGGCAACGGGGTTGCCCGGAAGGGCAATCACCGGCTTTCCCCCGACCATGGCGAAGACAACGGGCTTCCCCGGCTTCATTGCCACCTTGCAGAACAGGATGGTACCGCCGAGGGCAAGAATCGATTCCTTCACGAAATCCCTGTCCCCCACTGATACACCGCCGGTGGTGACCAGGAGATCGGCATGGAGACCGGCGGAGATCTTCTCCCGCGTCGCCTCGGGATCGTCCGGGGCGATGCCGAGCATCAGGGGGACCCCCTCCGCCTCTATCACCTGGGCTGCCAGGCTGTAGCTGTTGCTGTTGATGATCCGGCCGGGAGAGAGGGGGGACCCCGGTTCCAGGAGCTCGTCACCGGTGGAGAGGATGGCCACCTGCGGGCGGCGAAACACCTTCACCGTCGTCTTGCCCGTCGCGGAGAGGATGCCGATCTCCTGGGGCCTGAGGAGGGAACCTGCAGCAACCGCGATACCGCCGCGGCAGAGATCTTCCCCCCTCGGCCTCACATGGCTTCCCTGGTGTACCGTGCCGGTGAACCGGACGACACCCCCGGCAGCTTCCGCCTCTTCGATGGGGACAACCGTATCGCATCCGGGCGGGAGCGGAGCACCGGTCATGATCTTTACCGCTTCCCCCGGCCCGACCGGCCTGGTTTCGCACGCGCCTGCCGGCAGGAAGCCGGCGACCCGCAACGGGCCGCCGTCCCAGTCGGCAAAGGCAAAGGCGTAGCCGTCCATGGCCGAGTTGTCCGCAGGCGGGACGTCCCACGGCGCGATCTGGTCCTCCGCCACCACCCGGCCGACCCCCTGCAGCAGGTGGACCTGCTCCGTGGTGAGGGGGGAGATCCGGTCGAGAACGATGTTCTGGGCTTCGCCGATGGTGATCATGGTAACCTTCCACTGCTGTTATGCCCGTGGACCTCACCTCCGAACGCCATTGTTTCGGAAACTTCCAGGGCCTTTTCCAGCCGGCACCTGATCACCACCCCCGAGATCGGCATAGCCATCTCCTCTTGGAATTTTTTTATTAGAATTGAACGAAAACAGCGGATATGAGGAAACCTTCGACCTGGAAAACCCAGTCGTGAAGTCAGGTCCTGAGTTTAATTAATTTTAGCACAAAATATGAAACTTGCACGTCCGGCGCCTTGACGTAGGTCAAAAATGGGGGATTTCGATCGGACTGAGGGGGGGATGAGCGACGAAGCTATTTACCTGCCGCCGCATTTATGTATAATACGCTCTCAGCACTTTCAAGGAGGGTTGCATGGCGGAAGAAAAGAAAGAACCCTGGCTCAACTGGCTCGCCCTCACCACGGTCATCCTGGCGGTCTGCGCAACGCTTGCCACCTTCAAGGGAGGGGGCTTCTCCACCCGGTCGGTGATGAGCCAGACCCAGGCGTCCGACCAGTGGGCCTTCTTCCAGGCGAAGAGCATCAAGGGGTACATCTACGAGATCCAGAAGGAAAAGCTGGAGCTGGACCTGAAGGGGTTGGGCAAGACATCGCAGGCGGAGGAATATCGGCATAAGATCGACGACTATGCCAGGAAGGTCGCCAAGTACGAGGGGGAGAAGGGGGACATCCAGAAGGAGGCGAAGCGGTTCGAGAAGGTCCGTGACGATGCCCAGAAGCACAGCCAGGCGTTCGGCATCGCCGTGATCTTCCTGCAGATCGCCATCCTCCTCTCCTCCGTCGCCGCCCTGATCAAGAAGAAGTACGTCTGGATCATCGGGGTGGCGGTCGGGGCCTTCGGGGTCGTCTCCTTCGCGAACGGCTTCTTCCTCTTCTTCTGACAGGGTTCCGGATGACGCATGCATCGCGCCCGGCACGGGCGCTCCTCACCCTCTGCGCCGTCGGCTTCGCCGGCTTTTTCGCCTCCTACCTCCGCATCCCGGTCCTGCCCATCCTGGCGGCGTCGCTCGGTGGGACCCCCGGCCAGGTGGGGACGATCAACGCGGCGTTCATGCTCTCCGCCGGGCTCCTCTCGATCCCGGCGGGGGTGCTCGCCGACCGGGTCGGACGGCGCCCCGTGCTCCTCGGCGGGACCTGCCTCCTCGCCCTCTCCTCCTTCCTGATCGCCGTATGCACGGCCCCGCTCCAGATGGCGGCGATCTACCTCCTGTTCGGCGCCGGGCTTGCCGCCTTCGCCCCCACCATGATGTCGCTCGTCGCCGATGCGGCGCAGCCAGAGCTTCTCGGGCGCGCCTACGGCTTGTACACCACCG
>DATJLB010000132.1:0-3941 GCA_035490915.1 Geobacteraceae bacterium | reverse complement strand
ACCCGCTGGCCGAGGCGGTCGGAGGGACCGGCAAAGGGGCGGCCGAGGGGGAAGACGACGAGGCGCATGAGCCAGGCCGCCGGCCGGAACGGGAGGTTCCGGATGAGCCCTGAGAAGCTCTCCTGGATCTTCCGGAGGCTCTCCTCGCACCCCCAGCGTACCAGCGGCTCCTCGTCGCCACGCCAATCCCGGTCGTCGAACCGCTTGAGGAGGGCGGAGATCAGGTAGAGATGGCTCAGGATGTCCGCCAGCCTGCCGGACAGCCTCTCCCTCCGCTTCAGGCTCCCCCCGAGGGTGAGGAGGGTGACGTCGGCGGCGAGCGCGAAGGCGGCGCTCATCCGCGTCGCTGCCTGGAAGTAGCGGCGTGCCGGCCCGGCGGGGACATTGGCCAGCCTCCCGCCGGTCAGGCCGAGGAAGAGGGCACGAGCCGCGTTGTTGAGGGTAAAGCCGATGTGCGCCCCGAGCAGCCGGTCGAAGTCGATAAGCGCCCGCGCGTCGTCCGGGTTTGCCGCCGCCCGCATCTCCTTCAGGACGTAGGGATGGCAGCGGATCGCCCCCTGGCCGAAGATGATCATGGAGCGGGTGAGGATGTTCGCCCCCTCGACGGTGATCCCGATCGGGGCGGCCTGGTAGACGCGCGCCAGGAGGTTCCGCGGCCCGAGGGAGATTCCGCTCCCCCCGAGGACGTCCATCCCGTCGTCCACCACCTGGCGCATCCGTTCGGTGGAGTGGTACTTGACGATCGCGGAGAGGACCGCCGGCCGTTCCCCCCGGTCGACCGCACCGCAGGTCATGGCCCGGGCAGCGTCGATCAGGTAGGTGCTCCCCGCGATCCGCGCCAGCGCCTCCTCCACACCCTCGAAACGTCCGATGGGAAGGCGGAACTGGCGGCGGACCCGGGCATAGGCGCCGGCCGCCCGCGCCGCGAACTTGGCTCCGCCGCAGCTGAGCGCCGGGAGCGAAATGGAGCGCCCGGCGGCGAGGCTCTCCATCAGCATCCGCCACCCCTGGCCGGCATAGGCCTCCCCGCCGATCAGCCAGTCGAGGGGGATGAAGACGTCCTCGCCGCGATTAGGGCCGTTCTGGAACGGCACACCGAGGGGGTTGTGGCGGCTGCCGATGGTGATCCCCGGGGTGTCCACGGGGATGAGCGCCAGGGTGATCCCCGGCTCGTCAGCGCTGCCGATCAGGTGGTCAGGGTCATACAGCCGGAAGGCGAGGCCGATCACCGTCGCCACCGGGCCGAGGGTGATGTAGCGTTTATCCCAGGTGAGCCGGACTCCGACGATCTCCTCTCCCCGGAAGGTTCCCTGGCAGACGACGCCGGTGTCCGGGATGGAGGCGGCGTCGCTTCCCGCGTCGGGACCGGTCAGGGCGAAGCAGGGGACCTCCTCCCCCCGGGCAAGGCGCGGCAGGTAGTACTCCTTCTGTGACTCCGTCCCGTAGCGGAGGAGCAGTTCCGCAGGGCCGAGCGAGTTCGGGACCATCACGGTCACCGCCGCCGTGACGCTCCGGCCGGCGATCTTCATGATCACCTGCGAGTGGGCGAAGGCGGAAAACCCTTTTCCCCCGTACTCCTCCGGAATGATCAGCCCGAAGAAACCTTGCTCCTTCAGGAACTGCCAGACCTCCGGCGGGAGGTCGTGCAGCTCCGTGACGATCCGCCAGTCGTCGAGCATCCGGCAGAGCTCCTCCACCGGCCCGGCGATGAAGGACTCTTCCTCCGAGGTCAGCTCCGGCTGCGGCTCGGCCAGGAGTTTTCCCCAGTCGGGATTGCCGCTGAAGAGCTCCCCGTCCCACCAGACCGTCCCCGCCTCCAGCGCTTCCCGCTCGGTCCGGGAGAGGGGGGGGAGCATCCGCCGGAACAGGGCGAGGACAGGCTTGATCAGGAGGGAACGGCGCATGTCCGGCACGTTGACCACGACCGCTCCCGCCAGGAAGAGGAGCCACGCGAGCCACCAGATGCCGGTATGCCGCCCGCCGTAGAAGGTCCAGAGCCCAAGGATGAGGGCGAAGGCGCCGGTCCAGACCGGCAGCCGCGCCCGGAAAAAGGAAAGGAGCCAGATGGTCACCACCACCAGGATTAGGTACGCCATGATGTCCTCTCGGTCTGCAGGTTTGCGGATAGCTGCAGCTCTCGATTTTAATTATAGACGACAAACGCCTCGAAGCAATGGCCCGCCGCGGTTTTTTCAGCCGTTCTCCCTTTGCCGATGGGGAGTTTCACGGCACTGGACGTTTTCTTCGCCGCTGCTAGAGTTATACAAGGAACCTGCTTTCGGAGGCATGACCGTGGCGGACCCCATCACGCTCTTTCTGTGCGGCGACGTCATGACGGGGCGGGGGATCGACCAGATCCTTCCCCATCCCGGCGCACCCGCGCTCCACGAGCGATACGTGCAGAACGCCGAGCAGTACGTCCGTCTGGCCGAGGAGTCGAACGGTCCGGTGGCGAGGCCGGCGGATTTCCCCTATGTCTGGGGGTACGCCCTGGAGGAACTGGAACGGGTGGCGCCGGACCTGCGGATCATCAACCTGGAGACGGCGGTGACCGCAAGTGACGACTGGTGGCGGCGCAAAGAGGTCCTCTACCGGATGAACCCGCCAAATGTCCCCGTGTTGACGGTTGCCCGGATCGACTGCTGCGCGCTCGCGAACAACCACGTCCTCGACTGGGGGTTCGCCGGGCTCCGGGAGACCCTGGCTGCGCTCCGGGGCGCGGGGGTGCGAAGCGCCGGGGCCGGCGAGCGCCTTGAGGAGGCGGAGGCGCCGGCAGTGCTGGAGGTGGCGGGGAAGGGGCGGGTTCTCTTCGCTGCCTGCGGTTCGGTCACGAGCGGCATCCCGTGGGAGTGGGGGGCGACGGAGGACGGACCTGGGGTGAACCTTCTGGAGGATCTTTCGGCTGACGAGGCGGAACGGATCGGGACGCGGGCGGCGGCACAGAAGCGGGCGGGGGACATCGCGGTCGTGTCAATCCACTGGGGAGGGAACTGGGGATACGGCATCCTGCCGGAGGAGCGGGAGTTCGCCCACCGGCTGATCGATGCCGGGGTCGACCTCGTCCACGGCCACTCCTCCCACCACGTGAAGGGGATCGAGGTCTACCGGGAGCGGCTGATCCTGTACGGGTGCGGCGACTTCCTGAACGACTACGAGGGGATCGGCGGCTACGAGGCGTTCCGTGGCGAGCTGGGGTTGATGTATTTTCCCACCCTAGACCCGGCAACCGGTAGGCTCGTGCGGCTTGTCATGTCGCCGACCCGGCTGCGCCGCCTTCGCGTGAACCGGGCGTCAGCACGGGAGGCGGGCTGGCTGCGGGAGGTCCTGAACCGGGAAGGGGAGCGGCTCGGGACGAGCGTGACGATGGAGGGGGACGGGACGTTGGCGCTCAGGTGGCGGTGAGAAGGGGCGATTCAGGCCACTTCTCTGTTGACATTGTTCGGGTTTATAGGTTAATGCTTGTTCACACACCGCCCGACGTTTGTACATCAGGAGCTCCGCATGTCCACCGTCACGATCACCTGCCCCTCGTGTCACTATTCCCGCGAAGTCGCTGCCTCGGCTATCCCGGTCAATGCCGCCGTCGTCACCTGCCCGAAATGCCGGCAGAAATTCTCGTTGCAGGCCGCCATGTCAGTTACCGCGACGCCCGAACCGGCCGTCGCGGCAGCGGTACCGCCGCCTCCCGAGCCGCCCCCTCCCGAACCCTCGCGGACGGGGATCGGTGCCGATGCGGAGGAACCGCCATCACCCGAACTGCCGCCATCGTTGCCATCTATGCCGCCGCAGTCGTCCCGGCCGGCTGGGCGCCGGAAGCTCCGCTTTGCCTTCACCGGTAGCGCCCGCGACTACTTCGGCATCTGGATCGTCAACACCCTCTTGAAGATCGTCACCCTCGGCATCTACACGGCCTGGGCCAAGGTGCGCCAGCGCCGCTACTT
>DATJLB010000131.1:0-19002 GCA_035490915.1 Geobacteraceae bacterium | reverse complement strand
GATGTCCCGGATTGTCCGGAAGATTTCCAAGGAACAGGGGAAAAAGGTTGAGCTGAAGACCTTCGGTGCCGACACGGAGCTTGACAAGCTGATCATCGAGGATATATCAGATCCGTTGATGCACATCATCAGGAACTCCATAGACCACGGCATCGAACCCCCCGAAGAGCGGGCCCGTCAGGGAAAGGACGAAAAGGGGACCATCAGGCTTTCCTCCTTCCAGAAGGGGAACCACGTCGTTATCGACGTGGAAGACGACGGCAGGGGGGTCGAGCTGGAAAAGGTGAAGCGAAAGGCCCTTGAGAAGGGGCTGATCTCCGACGCCACTTTCCTTTCCGAACGGGAAGCGCTCGATCTGCTCTTCATGCCCGGTTTTTCCACAAGTGACAAGGTGAGCGACATCTCCGGCCGCGGCGTGGGGATGGACGTGGTGAAGAACAACATCGCCGCGGTCTCCGGCATGGTCGACATCGAGAGCAGGCCGGGGGAGGGGTGCCGTGTCACCATTACCCTTCCGATCACCCTTGCCATCATCAAGGCGCTGATCATTACCTCCGTCGGCCGGACCTACGCGATTCCCATCACGTCGGTGCAGGAGACCATCATGGTGGAACGGAAGGACGTCCTCACGGTGGAGCGGAAAGAGGTCATCCAGCTCCGCAATGCCACCCTGCCGCTCCTCCGCCTGGGGAGCTTTTTCGAAATCGCCGGCACTTCGGACTCCCTCGACACCTACTATGTGGTGGTGGTCGGAGTTGCAGAAAAGCGTCTCGGCATCGTGGTGGACGATCTGCTCGGCCAGCAGGACATCGTGATCAAGTCGATCGGTGAAACCTTCAAAGGATTCAAGGGAATCTCGGGTGCGGCTGACCTGGGTGACCAGCGGACCATTCTCGTCCTCGACGTCGGCGGAATCATCAGCGAAGCCACCAGGGGGAACGGGTGAAGCCGTGCGACGTGCGACATTCGGCGTGCGACGTTAATATCGTTTGCCAGATACATTGTTCATACGTTGAACGAAGCACGATGCACGTCGCACGAGTATAGCCATGTACAAGGATTTTTACGGCCTCCAGGAAAAACCGTTCAGCAAGACACCCGACCCGCGCTTTCTCTACCTGAGCAAGGGGCATCAGGAGGCGCTCGCCCGCCTGCAGTACGTGATCGAGGAGCGCGAAATCGCCCTGCTGACCGGCGAGATCGGTTGCGGCAAGACCACCATCTCCCGGGCGCTCATGGATTCCATGGGGGACGGATACCATTTCAGCTTCATCATCAACCCGCGCCTGAACGTCATGGAGTTCCTGCGCGGGATCGCCCGGGGACTTCTGGTCGAATCCCCGTCGAGCAACAAGGACGAACTGCTGCGGGAGATCACCGAGGCGCTGTACCTGTTCCACCAGGAGGGGCGCTGCCCGGTCTTCATCATCGACGAGGCCCAGTTGATCACCGACCGGGAGATTTTCGAAGAGATCCGGCTCCTCACCAATTTTCAACTTGATGACCGGAACCTCCTGAGCATGATCATCATGGGGCAGCCGGAGCTGCGGACGATCCTTGCGGCTCCCGTGTATGAGCCGTTCCGGCAGCGGGTGGCGATCAACTACCACCTGAGCCCGCTCGACCTGGTAGAAACCATGGAATACCTCGACTTCCGAATGGAGCGGGCGGGGGGAAGCGCGGGCCTTTTCTCTCCCGACGCGGTCCAACAGATCTATGAACTTTCCGGCGGCGTTCCCCGTAGGATCAACCTGATCGCCACGAACTCGCTCTTGGATGGGTTCGGCACCGATGCCGGTTGGATCGACGGAGCCATTATCGAAGGGCTGAAGGGCGAGTTGTCCATCTAAAAGAAACGAAGGTCACCCATGAATCTTGCTGAGCTACGCAAAAAGGCGCAACAGGAAAAGAAGGAGGAGATGGCGTGTCCCGTGGCTCCTCCCGAGATGTTTGCCCAGCTGGACGAGGTGCTTGCCCTCCCTGTCGAAGCTTCACCGGACGAGGATCTGATCGTTCCCTTCGTCATGGAGGAGCATGAGGAAGAGCCTGATTTCCTGTCGGTCACGGTCAGACAGGAGCCGTCAAAAACGTTCGATCCCGTTGCCGTTATCTTGGCCGGGCGGAAAACGGCCAGTGGCGACGAAACCCTTTCCGGGTCGGAAGAAACTGGCGGGGCGAGCAGTGAAGAGTTTCAGGAGTTCCTCTGTTTCAGGGTTTCCTCCGAGATATACGCGATCAACATCATGGAGATCAAGGAGATCATCAATCCGCGCGAGGTGACGGAAGTCCCGCGTGCTCCCGACTTTGTCTCCGGCGTCCTTTCGCTGCGCGGCATCATCATCCCGATATTCAACATGCGCTTGCGGCTCGGGTTGGCGGGCAATGAGCGCTCCGCAAAGGAGCGAATCATCGTGTTGAAGAAGCGGGACGAGTTTTTCGGGATCCTCGTGGATGAAGTCATCCAGGTAGTGCGGATAGCTGCCGCAACCATCGAAAAGCCGCCGGCGGTTCTGGACGGAATCGATCGCGACTTTGTCAACGGCATAGGGCGTTTTGACGGGCAAATGCTCATACTGCTCAATCAGGAGAAGATACTTGATCTAACCCTCGGTTAATCCACGAAAGGGGCAAGCTATGGAAAAGAACAGGATCCTGATTGTCGAGGACGAAGAAAGCTTGTTGAAGCTGGAGAGTATCCTCCTCTCCTCGAAGGGGTATAACGTAACCGGGGTGATGGACGGCATGTCCGCGCTGGAAGAGGTTACCCTGAACAAACCCGATCTGGTGATTCTCGACATCATGCTCCCCGAAATGGACGGCTTTGAGGTCTGCAGACGGATCAAGGAAAATCCCGACACCCGTCATATCCCGGTGGTGATGCTTACGGCCAAGAAAAACAGTCAGGATGTGGCGCGCGGCCAGCAGGTCGGCAGCGATGCCTACATAACCAAGCCCTTCAAATCGTCCAAGGTCTTGGACACGATTCAGGAACTCCTGGGACGGTAAAAGGAGTGACGGATGGGGTTTATGTTTCCGGTATGCGTTGCCAAGGTGTGGCCGGATGCCGGGATACGATGTGACATCCAACGGGCAGGGGCCGGTGACTTTAATCGGGCTGCCAATGACAAGGGATTTTGATGACTACGGATATCCACGAAATTCAGGTGGCATGTTTTCGACTGGGTGACGACGTTTTTGCTGCAGATATCATGCGCATCAAGGAAATTATCAGGCTCCAAAGGCTGGTGAATCTCCCCAAGTCTCCTGCCTTCGTGGAAGGGGCGCTGAACCTGCGCGGCAGTGTCATTCCGGTGGTTGATCTGCGGAAGAGGTTTGATCTTCCAACTGCTCCCCATAACCGGAACACGCGGCTTTTGATCGTAACGGTCGGGAAGCAGGTCCTGGGGCTTGTTGTCGACGAAGTCACCGAGGTCATCTCCGTCCCCGTCAGGGACGTTAAGCCGCCGCCCCAGGTGTCAGGCGGCGTCGGAGCGGAATACCTGGTGGGGGTCTGCATTGCCGGCGATTCCCTCATCATGCTGCTGAACCTCGACAGAATCCTCACCGACCGCGAATCGGACGAACTGACCCGCTTGGAAGTGTCCGGGCATTGAACGCTATCCCCGCTGCCTTGAAAGGATTGTTATGCTGATTGTCTGCCCCTCCTGCAAGACAAAATTCAGTTTTGATGAACAGAAGGTGGGAGCCGAAGGGGTGAAGTTGCGCTGCAGCAAATGCAGCACCATCTTTCGGATTGTCAGAAAGGCCGCTTCTGCCCCTCCGGCGCCGGTTGAAGCGCCCCAGCCGGCAGAGGCGCCAGCTCCTGCCAGGGTCACGGTGGTCGTGGCAAACGAGAGCCCGGCGTTCTGTTCCGCGGTGCAAAAGGTTTTGGCGTCGGAGCCGTTTGACGTGTTCACGTACAACGACGGCAAGGTCGCTCTTGCCGCGATCGAACAGCTCAGGCCCGATGTGGTTCTCCTCGATGTGGCGCTCCCTTCCCTGTACGGTTTCGAGGTATGCGAAGCGGTCCGCAAAAACCCGGACCTTTCGTCCACAAAGCTGATCCTCATCGCCTCCATTTACGACAAGACGCGGTATAAACGGACGCCCAGTTCCTTCTATGGAGCCGACGACTATATCGAAAAGCACCATATCCCCGATTTGCTGGTAGCGTTGATATACAAGCTTATTTCCGGGCAGAAACAGGTCGAGGCGTCGCGAGGGAAGAAGCTCCCCGTGGAAGCGGAAGCCCAGGCGGCGGTCGATTGGCCTTCCAAAGGGGAGCTGGCCGCCCAGAATGCCGCACGCGAGGAATTGAAGCGGGACGATGAGGAGACCTCGGCAGTACCGCCCCCTTCTTCTACGGTCTTGCCCGAGGACCATCTCAAGGCGAAGCGGCTGGCCCGCATCATCGTCTCTGACATCATTCTCTACAACCAGGGAAAAGTGGAAGACGGGATCAGGAACGGCACGTTCTACGAGCTTCTGGCGGACGACATCGGGGAGGGACGGTCCCTTTATGCGCGCCGGGTTGCCGATGATATCCACCAGGCAACCTCGTACCTTGAAGATGCCTTTGAGGAGCTGATCGCCAAGAAGCGGCGCGAATTCGGGCTGACCTAGCGCTCCCGGGAGGGGACGGACCGCTCCTGCGGGCTCCGTAAACGATGGAGAAGACATGGTGGAAAGCAAAGATGTCCTGATCGAACAACTCCGGTCTTCCGACGAAGAGACCCGCCGGCTTGCTGTGGTCGGGCTGACAGCCTATCCCTTTGCAGAGGTGAAGGAAGGTCTTTTCGGTGCCATGGGTGACGGGAGCTGGCGAGTCCGCAAGGAGGCGGTGGATGCCCTGCTCGCTGGCGTGATCGACGAGTCGGCCATGGAAGCCATCGTCGGCATGCTGGCCGCCCACGACAACGCGGGATTACGCAACTCGGCGGTCGAGGCCCTGGAAAAACTCGGGAAACGCGCTGTGCCGACTCTCTTGCTGCACATAAACGATGATGATCATGACGTGCGAAAATTTGTCATAGATACCCTCGGAAACATCGGGGATGCAGCCGCGGTTCCTCTCCTGGTGACCGCCCTCGGCGATCCCGACCCGAACGTGAGTGCGGCGGCCGCAGAGAACCTGGGAAAGATCGGCGACCCCCAGGCTGTTCCGTACCTGGTGCAGGCGATGGCGCACGATGACCTGTGGCTTCGTTATGCAGTCCTCGAGGCACTGAGTCGGATAGGCAAGCCGGTGCCGATAGATGCCGTTGCACCTCTTGCGAGCGAAAACCTGCTGAAAAAGGCGATCTTTGATTGTCTCGGTGCCATCGGCGGGGTCGAGGCGATATCGATCCTGGTCGAGGGCCTCAAGGAAAAGGTGAAGAACGCCCGCGAAGCGGCAGCTATCGCCCTCGTCAAGGTTCGGGACCGATTGAATGGCGACGATGCCGCCCGGCTGGTCGACTCGCCGCTGAGGAGGCTTGCCGGCTCTCCCTTCGTGGATGGACTTCTTGCCTCCGTGGATTCTTCCGACCGGGAGCTGAAAGAGGCTGGGGTGCGAATCCTGGGGCTCATCGGGGACGAGCGGGCAGTAACCAGGCTCCTCCATGGTTGCCGCGATGACAGGCTCCGCAGGCAATGCCTCCTGGCCTTCGAGAACATGGGAGAGGCCGGTACCGCCTCGCTGCTGGCTGTCTTTCCTTCTGCCGATGACGAAGAACGTTGCTTCATCGCCTTTGTCTGCGGTGAACTCCGTTTCGAAGGGTGCGGGGACGTTTTGCGCGCTGGGATGCATAGCGACACCCCGATGTTGCGGAAAGTTTCGGCACTATCTGCAGGTAAGATAGGACTGACAGCACTCATCGACGACGTTGCCCGCTTGCTGGAGGATGGTGTGCCCGAGGTGCGGGAAGGTGCGGTCGAAGCGCTCTCCCGGTTGGCCTCACGGGAACAGGATGCGGTGCTGCGGCTTGCAGCGGAGCTTGCCGTGGCAAAAACCTCCGAAAAACGCCGTTTTGCCGCCATTCTTTTTGCGGCCCTGCGCGATGCGGAAAGGCTTTCCCTCTTGATCAAGGATGAGGACGCCCTGGTGCGGAAGGCTGCGGTCGATTCCCTGGCGTCGCTGAGATCGGCGGATTCCGTATCCTGCCTTGTCATGGCGCTGGCCGATGAAGATGCCGACGTCCGCATTGCCACTGCGGCAGCCCTCGGCGAAATTGGCGGCGAGCAGGTCATCGAGCCGTTGCTCCTTGCCCTGAACGACGAGGAGGTGTGGGTGAAAAGCGCGGCGCTCAAGAGCCTCGGCAAATTGCGTAGTTCCAGGGCGCTGTCGGCAATTGTCGGGATCCTTGACACGCTGGAAGGGCTGGAGCTGATTTCCGCTCTGGAAACAGTTGCCGAAATCGGGGGGGAAAAGGTCCGGGAGGTCGTGACCAAGGGTCTTGAAAATAGTGATGAAGAGGTCGTGAAAGCCTCCATCGATATCCTTGCGCGGGAGGGGGGCGACTGGATCGATACGTATCAGGACAGACTCCTTGACCATCCCCATTGGGATGTACGGCGCAGCTTCATCAGGGCCCTTGCCGAGGCGAGGGGGGCTGAGGCGCTTCCTGCCCTTCGAACTGCCCTCACATCGGAATCCGACAATCTCGTCAAAGAAACGATAGCTGAACTAATAGACAGGCTTCAGTAATGTTCTTCTCCGAATCAGACATACTGATGACAGAAGAAGAGTTTCGTCTCATACGGGACCTTATCTATAGTCATTGCGGCCTCTTCTTCGACAGCGATACCAGGTACCTTTTGGAAAAAAGGCTTTCCAAGAGGTTGCAGCTCTATCAATTGCAGAGTTTCAAGGAGTACCACTATTTACTGAAATACGACCGGAAGAAGGACCAGGAGCTGTCCGATCTGATGGACGTCCTGACCACGAATGAAACCTATTTTTTTCGGGAAGCGTTCCAGTTGAAGGCAATGACCGAGGAAATCCTCCCCGAGCTCAAGGCCGCCAAGGAACAAAAGGGTGAAAGAACGCTCCGGATCTGGAGTGCCGGTTGTTCTACGGGAGAAGAGCCATACACCATCGCCATGCTGATCATGGAGATGGGGGGGTTTCACGGCTGGCGGGTGGAAATAGTCGGGACCGACATAAGCAACAGGGTGCTCCAGCTTTCGCGGAAAGCGGTGTACGGCAAGTCTTCCTTTCGGACCACCGAAGACCGCTACGTCAGGCGATTTTTTCAGGAGCAGGAAGACGGCTTCCGGGTTAATGACGAAGTAAGGGAACTGGTGACCATCAGCCATCTCAATCTGTTCGACCAGAATCGCCTTGCACTTCTGGGCAAGATGGATGTGATCTTCTGTCGCAATGTCATCATCTATTTCGACCAGACCGCCAAGAAAAAGGTGGTCGATACCTTTTACAGAATGCTCCATGACGGGGGGTACCTGCTGCTTGGCCATTCGGAATCGCTCATGAACATCTCCACCGCATTTACACTCAGACATCTGAAAAACGACATGGTGTACCAAAAACCTTGTTCCTCCGGAGACGCCTTATGAGGAACATACGGGTGGTTGTTATCGACGATTCGGCCTATAACCGTCGCACCATTACCAAGATGCTTGAAGGTGTGGAAAACGTCCAGGTCGTGGGGTATGCCGCCGATGGTGAGGAGGGGATCCGCAAGATTCTCGACCTCAAGCCCGATCTGGTCACTCTCGATCTGGAGATGCCCCGGATGGACGGCTTCACCCTGCTGCGCATCGTGATGAACTCGTGTCCGACCCCGGTTATCATCATCAGTTCACGGAACGAAGATGAGCGTGTCTTTAAGGCACTGGAGCTCGGAGCGGTCGATTTCATCGCCAAGCCGACCAGTCGCATCTCCGATGAACTCCTGAAGATAACCGGCGATTTGCAGGAGAAGGTGAGGAGCGTTTTCAACCTTAATTTGGACAGGATCATCAAACGGGAAGCGATCCTTGCCGCCGACGCCGGCAAAAAGAAAAAGAAGGCTGTCGTGGCCGAGCCTGCTGCCGGTAAGACGCCGGTCCAGGTGGTTGCCATCGGTGCATCCACGGGCGGGCCTCCGGCGTTGCAGGGTATTTTTTCGTCCCTTCCCGGCAAGGCTCCTTTCGCGGTCGTAGTCTCGCAACATATGCCCGCAGGCTTTACCAAGGCATTTGCCGAAAGGATGAACCGCTCTTCGTTGTTCGAGGTGAAGGAAGCCAAGGATGGCGATGTCGTTAAACCGGGACGGGCGTTGATTGCCCCTGGCGGCCGAAACCTCGTCTTTCAGCAGGTTGAGGACGAGGTGGTTGCGAGGGTGGTAGAGCCTTCTCCCCAGGACCGCTATGTCCCATCGGTAGACGCCATGTTCATTTCATTGGCGCCGATCTACGGGGATTCCCTGTTGGCGGTGGTACTCACCGGCATGGGAAATGATGGGAGCAAAGGGGTTAGAGCGGTGAAGGCGGCCAAAGGAGGTGTCTTGGCTGAGTCTGAAGAGTCGGCGGTTGTTTTCGGCATGCCTCGCGAGGCGATCGCCACCGGCCTGGTGGACAAGGTGGCACCCCTCGACCGGATGGCATGGGAGATCATTGCGCGATGCGGGTTGGTCCCTGATCTTTAGGGCGGCTTTGCAACCGAATGCATAATGACGCTGGACGCAGGCGCTGCTTAGAGCTTTATTGATCCGCATGTATATGTGACAAAACCTTATGTGATAAAGAGGAGCACGTATGCCAACAGAAGAAGACAAATGGTTGCACAGCAGGGGGGAAGAGTTTCTCCAGGTCTTCAAAAAGGGGGCTGAGTTCACCCAGGAGCTGATGAAGGAGAATGAGCGGCTCCGCTTTCGGCTCGTCGAGTTGGAGGAGTCTCAGCGAAATTTAGAGCGAACCGTGGAGGATACCGATGAAAACCGGCGTCTGCTCCAGCGCATCGAGTCGCTGGAAAGGGAAAAGGAGGATATCCTCGGTCGAATCCGGCAGGTGGAGGAGGAGAATCAGGATTTCGCGACCCGATATGTGGAGATCGAACAGGAAAACAATAATCTTGCCAACCTCTACATCGCCAGTTACCAGCTTCATTCCACCCTTGATTTCAGGGAAGTGCTCCAGATAATCACCGAGATCATCATCAACCTGATCGGCGCCGAGGAATTCGCCATCATGCTGCTTGATGAAAAAATCAATGAGCTCCAGGCGGTTGCCACCGAGGGTCTGTCTCGCGAGGATATCCCTTCCGTAAAATTCGGCAGCGGCATTGTCGGCCAGGTGGCAAAGACGGGAGAGAGCTACTTTGCCGAAGACGTGGCCGACGATTCGCCGGGAGAGCTGAAACCGATGGTCTGTATCCCCTTGCAGATAAAGGAGCACGTAATCGGTGTGCTGGTGATCTATAAGTTGCTGATCCAGAAGACCAAGTTTGCCGACGTGGATTACGAGCTCTTTACGCTCCTTGCCGGGCATGCGGCAACCGCCATTTTCAGCTCCAGGCTCTACTCCGACTCCGAACGAAAGCTTTCAACCATTCAGGGATTTCTTGACCTGCTGACGAGATAGTCATTACCCTTTCGGAGGATACACTGATATGTCAGAATATAAGGTATTGATAGTAGAGGATTCCCCCACGATGCGGCAACTGATCTCCTTTGCTTTGAAAAGGCTGCGGGGCGTGAGGATTGTGGAGGCAAATGACGGCGTCGACGGCCTGAAAAAGCTGGCTGCTGAAAGGTTCGATCTGATTTTTACCGACATCAACATGCCGATCATGGATGGACTGAAACTGGTGAGCCTTGTCCGTAACGATGCCAGCTACAAGCATACGCCGGTGGTGGTGATCACCACTGAAGGTGCCCAGGAAGACCGTGAGCGGGCACTTGCACTCGGTGCCAACGATTACATTACCAAGCCGATCCAGCCCACCAGGATTCTCGACGTTGCCAAGGGCTTGCTGAACATCGTTTAGAAAACGGCAACGCTTCCCGTGGAGACACGGAGACGCGGAGAAGAATCATTTTTCTCTGAGTCCTCCGTGTCTCCGTGTCTCTGTGGCAGGCGCTTTTTAGATTTGAATAATCCGGAGGTAAGCGTGGAAGGAAAATATATTCCGAAACATGTTGAAGACAAGTGGCAACAATTTTGGGAAACAAGAAAGAGCTTTGAGTCCGTCGAAGATACATCGAGGCGAAAATACTATCTGCTGGAAATGTTTCCCTATCCGTCGGGTCGGATCCACATGGGGCACGTGCGCAACTATTCCATTGGCGACGTGATCGCGCGTTTCAAGAGGATGAAAGGGTACAACGTCCTCCATCCCATGGGGTGGGATGCCTTCGGAATGCCGGCAGAAAACGCGGCGATCCAGAACAAGAGTCATCCGGCGCGGTGGACCTATGAAAACATCGATTACATGCGGGGCCAGCTGAAAAAGATGGGACTTTCCTATGCCTGGGACCGGGAACTGGCTACCTGCTCGGTGGACTACTACCAATGGGAGCAGCTCATCTTCCTCCAGATGTACAAGAAGGGTCTGGCGTACAAGCGAAACTCCTTCGTCAACTGGTGTCCAAAGTGCGAGACGGTGCTGGCCAATGAGCAGGTTGAGGAGGGGAGGTGCTGGCGCTGCGACAGCGAGGTGGTGCAGAAGGAGCTGGACCAGTGGTTTTTCCGAATCACCGATTACGCCGATGAGCTACTGGAGTGTACCTACAATCTCCCCGGCTGGCCCGAGCGTGTCCTGACGATGCAGCGTAACTGGATCGGGAAAAGCTACGGTTGTGAGATCGACTTTCCCGTGGAAGGGCACCTGGCAGGCATCAAGGTCTTCACCACCCGCCAGGATACCCTCTACGGGGCGACCTTCATGTCCCTCGCCCCCGAACATCCGATGGCGTTGACGCTGACTCTTCCGGAGAACCGCCCCGCGGTGGAAGCGTTCATCGAGAAAGTGAAAAAGACCGAGAAGACGGCCCGCACAGCCGAGGATTTCGAGAAAGAGGGGGTCTTCACCGGCTCCTACTGCATAAACCCGGTCACCAATCGCCGCATGCCGGTCTATCTTGCCAATTTCGTCCTGACCGATTATGGCACCGGTGCGGTCATGGCGGTGCCGACCCACGATCAGCGCGATTTCGAATTTGCCCGAAAGTACGGCCTCCCCCTGCAGGTGGTGATCCAGCCCGAGGCGGAGTCGCTCGACCCGACCTCCATGGCCGCCGCCTACACCGCTGAGGGGATAATGGTGAATTCTGGCCAGTTCGACGGTCTCAAGAGCGGTGACGCAAAGGAAAAGATTGCCGATTACCTGGAGAAAGAGGGGATCGGGAAAAAGACCGTGAACTTCCGTTTGCGTGACTGGGGGATCTCTCGCCAGCGTTACTGGGGCAACCCGATTCCGATCATCTACTGCGACCTCTGCGGCGTGGTGCCGGTGCCCGAAAAGGACCTGCCGGTGGTGCTTCCCATGGACGTTACGTTCACCGGTGAAGGGGGAAACCCCCTCGCCACGGTGGAGGATTTTGTCAACGTTACCTGTCCCCAGTGCGGCGAGCTTGCCCGGCGGGAGACCGATACCATGGATACTTTTGTGGAGTCTTCCTGGTATTTTCTCCGGTATTGCTGCCCGGATTTCATCGCCGGTCCGATTGACAAGGAGAGGGCCGAATACTGGATGTCCGTGGATCAGTACATCGGGGGGATCGAGCATGCCGTGCTCCATCTCCTGTATGCCCGCTTTTTCACCAAAGTGCTGCGGGACCTGGGATACTGCGCCATCGACGAACCGTTCACCAATCTTCTCACCCAAGGGATGGTGATAAAGGACGGGGCGAAGATGAGCAAGTCGAAAGGGAACGTGGTCGACCCTAACGCCCTCATCGAAAAATACGGTGCGGACACCGCCCGCCTCTTTTCGCTCTTTGCCGCCCCCCCCGAAAAGGACCTTGACTGGAGCGATCAGGGGGTCGACGGGAGCTATCGCTTCCTGAACCGGGTATGGAAGCTGGTGCACGATACCCTGCCGCTCCTGGCGAATGCCGGGTCGATCGACGTGTCGTCCCTGGGCGAAGAGGGGAAGGGGCTGCGCCGCACGGTCCACAAAACCATCCGGAAGGTCACGGAGGATGTGGAAGAACGGTTCCATTTCAACACGGCGATTGCCGCCATCATGGAAATGGTCAATGCCATCCAGGCCTTTGAACCGAAAAACGACCCACGTCATGCCGCAGTGCTGAAGGAGGCCCTGGAAAGCCTGGTTCTGCTGTTGGCTCCCTTTGTGCCCCACATAGCCTCCGAACTGTGGGAGGGGTTGGGGCATGCGGAGGGTGTTGAGACGGCGGACTGGCCCTCATACGACCCTGCCGTTGCTGCTTCCGAGGAGTTACTGATTGTTGTTCAGGTCAACGGCAAGCTGCGGAGCAAGATCACCATGGCGGTATCCGCAGGGGAACCGGAGATGAAGGAAGCGGCCCTTTCCGACGAGCGGGTGCAGCCGTTTATCGAGGGGAAGACCGTCAGGAAGGTGATCTGTGTGCCGGGTAAACTGGTGAACATTGTGGTCGGTTAACGGGGTTTTGCCGTGCGAAAGTATTTCTGTTCTCTTCTGCTGGTCGCCAGTTTGCTTCAGACCGGTTGCGGTTACCATTTGTCAGCTACGTCGGGCCTTCCGCCTGCCGTGGCCGGGAAAAATCTCGCAATTCCCATATTTACCAACAGGAGTTACCGGGCAAACGTGGGGGCCACCCTTACGGAAAGCCTCGTGGAGGAGTTTGCCAGGCGAAGCGGCGGAAAGGTGACTTCGGAGGAATCGGCCGATCTGGTCCTGTCCGGTACCGTTCTCTCCTACACCACGTCAGCGGTTTCCTACACAGCCCTCGATACTGTCAAGGAGTACCGGGCGGTCATAAACGTGGAAGCCATCCTGATCGAGAAGAAAACCCAGAAAGTGATCTGGAAAGGGACCCTTTCCTGGAACCAGGATTACCCGGCCAACACAAATTTCACGCTTCAGCAGAGCGGTATTGACACAATTGCGTTGCAACAGAACAGTGAAGAGGCTGCCATTCAGGAAATATGCAAGAAGATTGCGCTCCAGCTTTACCAGAATGTCAGCGCAGGGTTTTGACGAAGGCGCACGTTTCTGGCGTTTCTGTTGCGCGGCAGTGCCGTTGTTGGGGATGATGCAAGGATACTATGAAACCGGACGAATTCGAACGTGACATTCGGGAAGGGGATATCGGTCCCCTTTATTACGTTTACGGCGATGAGCCGTATCTGGTGGAAAGGGGGGTCAAGCGGCTGCTTGAACGGGCGGTTTCTCCCGACTTCCGCGAATTCAATCTGACCGTCTTTTACGGAGGAGAGGCTAAAGGAGACGAGATCATTGAGGCGGCCCAGACGTTGCCGATGTTTGCCGAGCGCCGGGTTGTGCTCGTCAGGAAAAGCGGTGCCTTATCGGCGGCCGCACTGGAAATGCTGGCGGGGTACGTCCAGGATCCTGTTCCGTCCACCTGTCTCGTTTTCCAGGGCGAAAAGATCGACCAGCGCAAGAAGTTTTTCGTTGAGCTGAAAAAGAACGGCTCGCTCGTGGAGTACAAACGTCCCTACGAGAACCAGCTCGGCCCGTTTATCCGGGAAGAGGCGGCTGCCCACGGCAAGCGGTTGGAACCTGCCGCCATCGAGCTGCTGGCCTATTTCGTCGGGAACAACCTTCAGGACCTTGCCACCCAGGTTGAGAAGATTGCCCTGTACGTGGGATCGCGGGAGCATGTCAGGGTCGATGATGTCAAGGCGGTTGCCTCCGACACGAAAGTCGACTCGGTGTTCGACCTGGCAAATGCCCTAGGGGAGAAAAATCTCGACAAGGCACTTCGGACCCTCCAGACCATACTCAGGGATGGGGAGGCGCCTCTCATGGTGCTGGCCATGATGACTCGCCACTTCCGCCAGCTCTGGCGCGTGCGGGAGCTTGTTGACCGAAAGGTTCCGTCCCAGGAGATAAGCAAAACCGCAGGGATTCACCCCTACTTTATCCGCGGGGTAATGGCGCAGGCGGGTGGGTATGCACCTTCGGCATTCAGGACGATTTTTGAGAGGTTTTTTGCGACCGATCTCGCGCTTAAAACGAGCGGGGGGAAAGCGGTGGATCTACTGGAACGACTTGTGATGGACATCTGCACCACAGGGAAAAAGTAAAAAGGAACTCCATTTGGCGGAGTTCCTTTTTGTATACATCGTCATTTAACGGGGTACGCCCCGTAACTGTGGGTTACTGACCGAGGGTGTTCACAAGTTTCGTCAGGCGGGAGACATTCCGTGATGCGTTCGAGCTGTGGATGACCCCCTTGGAGGCAGCCGAATCAATCACGGGAATGGCAGCCGCCAGGGCTTCCTTGGCTCCCGTGGTGTCCTTTCCCTCGACTGCGTCGCGAACCCGCTTGACGAAGGTGCGCAGCGTCGAACGGACATGCTTGTTTCTTTGGTTCTTTTTCTCGTTCTGCTTGATTCTCTTCAGGGCCGATTTGTGGTTAGCCAAACTACACCTCCAATGTATGGTAAATCGTATGCTTTAGTTATCAAAGGTATTTTTATAGCACTGCGTGGGCATGCATGTCAAGGAGAAAAGCGCATCCAAAAATCTCTTTGCATCTCGCTGAATAAAGCGAAAAAGGATCAGCCGTGGCAGATTATTTGCAGTGAAATTATTTGATAAATATTTTAAAAAGAATATAATGTTGTGCGGCGCTTCTTGTGCCCGAGATGACGGAGTCGGGACGGTTTGCATGGAAACGGTTTACCTGAAAACCCTTGTTGTTGCTGCTCGGTCGGGAAGCTTCTCCAAGGCCGCGGCGCAACTTTGCATAACCCAGTCAGCGGTCTCCCAGCGGGTGAAATTTCTGGAAGATCGTTACGGATATCAGCTCCTCGACCGCTCGGGACCGCTGCTCGTTCCCACGGATGTTGGCCGAATCGTCCTGGAAAAGGCTGAACAAATCCTTCTCGTCGAGAAAGATCTCGAAGAACGCCTTAAACAGGTGGGGAGCAAAACCAGGCTTTCCCTCTGCTGCACGCCTACTTTCGGCATTGTCTTCCTGCCGCAGGTCCTGAACAGTTTCATCGTGCAGAATGCAGACGGTGTCGATCTGAAATTCATGCTCTACTCGCCGGAGCAGGCGATAAAGGGGCTGCATGACAACGAGTTCGATCTCGGCGTTATTGAACATTGCGGGGAGCTGGAGTTGACCGAATTCCAAACCTTCGAGCTTCCCAAGGACGAGCTGGTCTTTATAAGCGCTCCAAGCCTTAACCTGCCGGGCCCCGACATAGACAGGGATGCCCTCTTGCAGCAGCGTCTGATCGCCAGGAAGGAGGGGTGCAGCTCCAGAAAACTGCTGACGCTCAACCTTGCCGCACTAGGGTGTACCCTCAACGATTTCAAAAGTGTGATAATTTATGACGATCTTCGCTTTACTGTCGATACTATCGTTGGGGGGGGAGGCATAGCTTTCGTGTCAAAGAGCCTGGTCGCCAAACAGCTTGAAGAAGGTACCTTGCGTGAACATCGCGTCAGCGGCTTCTGTTACAATCGCAACCGGACACTGGCTCTCAACAGGAACAGGCACAGCGAAAGGATCATGATGAATTTTGTCGAATGCATCTACACCCCTTTTGGCATGACCCCACCGATTCCCTAGACTGCCGCCGTAAGATCTCCCGCCATAAATCCTGCCCGGAGAAGCCTCTTTTACAAAAAAAGGGCCATGTGTGCATGGCCCCGAACAACATCGATTTCTCTTCTTTATGAAAATGCCGCTATGGCTTTCTTGCAGAGTTAGCAACCCGCGGTTTTTCTGAAAAACTTGCTGACCTTCTTGCCGTTGACCGTTTCATACTTGCATCGGATCTCGTCACCTTCGACGATCCTGTGGTCCTTGAATTTGTCAAGTGTCAGATCATCGGTGACGGTTACCACAACGACTTGACTCGACTTGTTGTCCTTGAGGGTGGCAGAGGCTGACTTGCCATCCTTGGCAACGTCGATTTTCGTTACGATGCCGACCATCTTGACTTCGTCTGCGTTGGCGACGCTGCAAACCGAAAATAATCCCAGCGCCATGACCGCGACCACTACCATTACCGAAACTACTCTTTTCATTGCGCCTCTCCTTTTTTCGTGTGGTGGTTCGATGAAGCTCTCCTCGTCAAAATAAATGCCGTAACGTCAGACTTTACTCATTCTTTCCCGACAAGAGGCGAGGGGCTTGCGCCCCCCGCATGCCAGCAATCTGGTTTGATAATAATATTATTAGCAATATATATCAATGCTAAAATTGTACCTCGAACGTGACATAAATGTCTTGGGCATTCTTCAGCGGAGTCAGCATCTGAAGGGTTCCTGGCTGAAGGTCGGCTATCTTTATCGGCGCACCTACCCAGTTGTTGCTGCCGGTATATTCGAAGTCGTAGTACTGGTAGCCAGCACGGAAGAAGGCTTTGCTGACGTACGAAGAGATCGGTTTAAGCGGCAGTTCCTGGATGACGTAGCCTTCGTAGACATTGCCGCGGGTTCCTATCTTGCTGGTCCAGAGGTCGTCTGCGGCCATGGCCATGCCGAACCAGTTCTTCGAGCCATGGTTGTATTCGGCGCCGATTTTGGTGCCGGTGTCGGTTACGTCATAGCGGGCGCCCACCCAGGCAACCCAGCCGGTTTTGTCGTTCGGTGCTTCCGGTTGGAAGAACTGGCCGGTCAGGAGGCCCTGGAAACCGGCGTTTGCCGAAACGTTGTTGTTGGGGTGCGTAACGTTCATTGCGGTGGTGGCGAAGAGATTGAGGGTGCCGGGACCGACGTTTTTCAGGGTGCTGATGGCGCCCAGTTCATACCAGTCGACGTCACCCAGGTTGACTGACGGTGCGGTATTGCCGAAGGCGGTGTTGTTCATGACCGGAAAGTCGACAAGGTTGAAACCGCGGGCCCACTGGAAGTCGACGCGGAGCGGATCGGTGTCATACGGAATGATGGCGACCCCCATAAAATCCATATCGTGGAGATAAGGTTTATTCTTGTTGACGATGCCGCTGTCAAAGCCGCGGCCGAAGCAGAACTTGGCGTAGGCGCCGGGGAGGGCATCGATATCCGGCGCGACGCCGATGGTGCCACCGTCGAAGGCGTAGTTTATCACAGTGGCAGGGGTGCCGGCCTGACCTGCGCGCGCCCTGTTCTCTTTCAACCCTGTGGGGACGCCGCCGGTGGAAGGACGGCGGCCGACCGAGAACCAGATCGGCTGGCCGGCGATGTTCTTCCAGGTGGCATAGACCTGGTCCACGGCGAGCCTGCTATCGGACGGGATGTGGCCGATGACGCCGTCGAACACGCCGACGCGGTCGGCAAAGAACGGTCCGATACCCGATCCGGTAATCGCTGACTCGTCCTGCGCTCCCGTGACCTTGTACATGAGGAGCCGGGCGGTCACGGTGACGTCCTCGGTTGCCTTGGCGTTGAGATTCAAACCGAAGCGGTTGGTGTACATGGTGTCGTTTTTCACGGTAGTGGCCGGGACTTGCGCTTGAGGCGCAAACTGGAACAGTCCCTGAATCAACTGCCTATTATTTGTCAAGAATGTCTGCGCGGCGCTGTACGTGGTTGCAGCACTCATTGCCTGCTTGAAGCTCATGAGGCCGGTCAGTGCCTGGGAGGTGGTAAGTCCGGGGAAAAAGGAAGAGGGTCCGCCAGGGTTGGCAAAGAAGTCGCCCTGAATGGCATTCTGGGCAGTGGCGAACAAGGCGTTGACATCGGTGTACGCAGCGGTCTGCCCCCGCAGGGAGTCGAACCGTACCCGGTAATCGCCGCCGATGGTGAGCCATTGACCGAGCGATTTCTTCTTCGTCATGCCAACATCCTGCTTGAGCGCTTCCACCTCCTGGGTCAGGGCGTCGATCTTCTGCTGGAGGTCCTGTTCGGCAGCCAGGGCCGAGAGGGGTAATGCCAGACCCAGCAACAGGGAGATTGCTACTGTTTTTCCGGTGACACGTTTCATAAACACTCCTTTCGATTAAAATAAACTCCCTTCTGCAAATACTTGCGGAAAAGTGAGTCGACATAACATGACGATGCGATAAACTTTATTGTTTAACTTTGTCGCGGTTAGACCGATTTTATGAACGAAACCTACTCTAAAATGACACTAATTTCAAGTCAAATTTTATATATGACACTATACAAATTGTAAGATATATTATTTTTGTGAGATTTTTTCCTCGCGAGGCACGGAGCCTGTTTCGATGGGGATGAATGAAATCTTGGGCCCGCTCCACTGATGATGAATGCCCGGGAGGTGAAAGCAGTTGACTTGCGCCGCTCAAATTGCGTAGAATCTAACGATTCTACTCATCGTCGAAGGGGAACCGTGGCTAGCGAAAAACTGCTCTATGTCGAGACTTTCGGCTGTCAGATGAATGTCAACGATTCGGAGAAGATCGTTGCGCTGCTCCGGAAGGTCGGATATCATCCCACCCAGGACTCATCCCGTGCAGACCTCATCATTCTGAACACCTGCAGCGTCAGGGAAAAACCGGAACAAAAGGTATACAGCAGCCTCTGCAGGTACAAGGGGTTGAAAAACAGGAACCGTCGCCTCCTCCTTGCCGTCGGGGGGTGTGTCGCTCAGCAGGAAGGTGAGCGCCTCCTGGAGAAGGTCCCCTACCTTGACATCGTGTTCGGAACCCATAATCTCCACCTGTTGCCCGAGATGGTCCGGCAAGCGGAGGACGGTACGCGGCGAGCCGAGGTGGGATTCATCGACGGAGACGCGAGGCTCGATCTTTTTCCGGTCGAAGATGCGGCGGGCGGTGTTTCCCGGTTCGTCACCATCATGCAGGGGTGCGACAACTTCTGTTCCTACTGCATCGTTCCCTACGTGCGGGGGCGCGAGGTGAGCCGCCGCAGTGTGGAGATCGTCCAGGAGATCGACGAGCTCGCCGCAAAGGGGGTGAAGGAGGTTACCCTCC
>DATJLB010000130.1:0-5402 GCA_035490915.1 Geobacteraceae bacterium | reverse complement strand
CCAACTGCGATGCCGATCCACTTTTTTCGACGTGAGGTGGGGCGGAACTTTTTCGTTCTCCTGGTATACTGTACCTTCAGAAAACCAACACGAGGAGGGGCAATGAAAGCGATCCTGGGAGGACTACTCATGGCAGCCCTTGTGGCAACGGGCGCGGAAGCGGCGCTCCGCACCGAGAAGGTGGAGTATCGGCACGGCAACGCGGTGCTCGCGGGGTACCTGGCATACGACGATTCCATGACCGGCAGGCGCCCCGGCGTGCTGGTGGTGCATGAATGGTGGGGGATGAACGACTATGCGAAGCGCCGCGCGGAAGAGCTTGCCCGGCTCGGTTACGTCGCCTTTGCGGTCGACATGTACGGCGCGGGGAAGGCGACCACCGACCCGAAGGAGGCGGGGCGTCTGGCGGAGCCGTTCCGGAAGGACCGGCAGCTGATGCGTTCGCGGGCTGCGGCGGGGCTCGACGTGCTCCGGGGCAGGCCCCAGGTTGACCCGACCCGGATCGCCGCCATCGGCTACTGTTTCGGCGGGATGGTGGTGCTGGAGCTGGCGCGGAGCGGGGCGGACCTCAAGGGGGTGGCCAGTTTCCACGGCGGCCTCGCCACCCCGAATCCCGCGGACGCCAGGAACATCAAGGGGAAGGTGCTGGTGCTGCACGGGGGGGACGACCCGTTCGTGTCCCCCGCCGAGGTGGCCGCCTTCCAGGACGAGATGAGGAAGGCGGGGGTGGACTGGCAGATGAACATCTACGGCGGGGCGGTGCATGCCTTCACCAACCCGGACGCCGGCCGGGCGGGGATCAAGGGGGTTGCCTACAACGAGAAGGCGGACCGCCGCTCCTGGCAGGCGATGCGCGCCTTTTTCGACGAAATCCTTCGGTAGTTTTGAGTTTTGAGTTCTTAGTTTTGAGTTAACATCAAACCCGGCACTCGTGGCGTTCCGCGGCTAAGGATTTTAGACTCCAACTCAAAACTAAGAACTCAAAACTCTCAACTGCTCCACGATGGTCTCAGACACCGCCCGCGTCATCCCCTTCACCTCCATCAGTTCCTCCACCGTTGCCTCCTTCAGCCGCTTGAGGCTGCCGAAGTGGCGCAGGAGCGCCTTCTGGCGCTTCTCCCCCACCCCTGCGATCTCTCCGAGGACCGATGAGAGCGACGCCTTCCCCCGCAGCTTCTTGTGGTGGGTGATGGCGAAGCGGTGCGCCTCGTCGCGGATCCGGGCCAGCAGGAGGAGCGGGGCCGAGTTCTGGCGCAGCACGACCGGGTTCTTCCTCCCAGGCAGGAAGACCCGTTCGTCGCTCCGCTCGATCGTCGTCCGCTGCATCCCCTTGGCCACCCTGCTCTTTGCGAGGCCGGCGGCCGCCACCCCCTCTACCCCGAGTTCACCCAGGACCCCCGTGAGGACGTTGAGCTGGCCGATCCCGCCGTCGACGACGATCAGGTCGGGGGGGGCGTCCCCTTCCGTTCCGCTTCGGAAGCGCCGTGCCAGCACCTCGCGCATCATGGCGAAGTCGTCCGCCTGCCCGACGGTCCTGATCCGGTAGTGGCGGTAGAGCCCCTTTTCGGGAAGGCCGTCGATGAACACGACCCGGCTTCCGACAGCGTGTTCCCCGCCGATGTTGGATATGTCGTAGCACTCGATCCGGACCGGTCGATCCGGGAGGTGGAGCCGCTCCTGGAGCTCCTTCAGCGTCACCCCGGCGCTCTCGGCCCCCCTGGTCTTCTCTGCGGCCGCGGTGGCGGCGTTCCGGCCGGCCAGGGCGACCAGTTCCGCCTTCACCCCACGGCTCGGGGAGGTGATTGCCACCTTCTTGCCGCGCCGTTCGGAAAGGAGTTCCGCCAGGGCCCCGTGCCCGGCAAGAGGTAGCGGCAGGAGGAGCTCCGCGGGGATGAAGACCTCCCGGCCGTAGTATTCGTTCAGGAACGAGGCGAGCCCCTCGGCGTCATCCAGTTCCCAGGCGAGGGAATATCCGCGGCTGCCGATCATGCTCCCCCCCCTGATGAAGAGGATGGCGATTTCCATCCGGCTCCCGTCCCGGCAAAGTCCGATTACGTCGGTGTCCCCGCCGTGGGTCACCATCTTCTGCCGCTCCAGCGTGATCTCGATGGAGCGGATCAGGTTGCGGAAGCGGGCCGCCTCCTCAAACCGCTCGGCCGCAGCTGCCGCCGTCATCCTCTTTTTCAGGACCTGGAGGAGCTCCCGGTTCTTCCCCTCCAGGAAGAGGGCCGCCCCCTTGGCGAGCGCAGCGTAATCCTCCAGGGAGATCAGGCCGTAGCAAGGTGCGGAGCATTGCCTGATCTGGTGGAAGAGGCACGGGCGGCCGCGCCGCCGGCAGCTCTCCAGCGGATAGTGGCGCAGGGGGAAGATTTTGTGGAGTTCCTTCAGGACCTCCCGGGCCGACGCCGCGGAGGAGTAGGGGCCGAAGTAGCGGGCGCCGTCCCGGGGGACCTTTCGGACGATCGAAAGGCGGGGGAATTCCTCGTTCAGGTCGAGCCGGAGCGAGAAGTAGGTCTTGTCGTCGCGGAGGTTGAAGTTGTAGCGGGGGCGGTGCTCCTTGATCAGGGTGTTCTCGAGGATCAGCGCCTCCTTTTCGGTGTCGGTGACGATGTAGTCGATCGCCGCGACCCGCGCCATCAGGAACGGGATGTGGTAGCGGGAGTCCCCCGACTGGCGGAAGTAGGAGCGGACCCGCTGCCGCAGGTTGCGGGCCTTCCCGACATAGAGGATGGCCCCGTCTTCCCCCTTCATCAGGTAGACCCCGGGGGAGGCGGGGAAATGGGAGATCTGGTCGACGGTCATCATGGCCTTCAGTATACGGTGGACGACGGAGATTTCAAAGGAGATTGCGCGAACGTGCCCCACGCCCCTTCGTTCATGGGGCGTGGGGCGGCCGCCTCGATTGGCCCGGTCGAAAGCATAAGCATTTAATATGCTTGGACTTTGACATTGACATCCCCCCGTGCCAAGTGGTATATGGATTATCCCCGTTCCTTCATTTATGTCCTCAGGAATACCCATGAAAATTACACCTTTGTCGCGACTCATCCTTCCGGTCGTTGCCCTGAGTTACGCCTTCCTTTCCGGCTGCGCCATGTACAGCGACCTCCCACCCGGCACGATGAAACAGATCACGGTTTCACCGGTCATCGAACGGCAGGAGGTGTCGGTTCCCCCCATCGAGGCCGGGTCGCCCCCTCCCGCCGACTATGTCATCGGCATGAACGATGTCCTCTTCGTCAACATCAACGGCAGACCCGAGCTCCTCGTGGCCCCCGGCAGCATCAACAGCAAGGTGCAAGGGAGCCGGGTGGACGGCAACGGCGATATTCACACCCCCTTGGGGGGGACGGTGCACGTGGCCGGGCTGACCGCCTCCCAGGCGGAGGGGCGCATCCGCGAGGTGCTCAGGCACTATCTGAAGGACCCGTGGGTCGTGGTGGAGATCGCCGACTACAAGAGCCGTCCGCTCTACCTCCTCGGCCAGTTCAAGAATCCCGGCACCCAGTATATGGACCGCCCCCTCACCCTCCTGCAGGGGATCGCCCTCGGTAACGGCTATGATGCCAACGCCAACCTGCGCGGTGCCCGGCTTATCCGCGGGGGGCAGATTGTCCCGGTGGACGTGAACGACCTCCTCACCAGGGGGGACTCCCGGGCCAACGTCTGGCTGCAGCCGGGAGACACCATCTTCATCCCCGACATCTTCTCCCAGCAGGTGTTCATCTTCGGTGCGGTGAAAAAGCCCGGCCCGGTCCCGATGCAGCAGGGGGGGCTCAACCTTGCCCAGGCCATCGCCAACGCCGAGTTGCGGGAGACCGGCTACGATTTCCACCACGTGCGGATCATCCGCTCCCTTTCCACCACCCGCGGCGAGCTCCTCGTGGTCGACTTCGATCGGGTCCTGCGCGGCGAGGCGCTCCCCATCCAGCTCGTGGGGGGGGACATCGTCTACGTCCCGAAGGACGGTTTCGGCACCTGGAACGACATCATTGCCGATATCCTCCCCTCTCTTCAGACGGTGGGCGCCATCCTGCAACCTTTCGTGCAGATCAAGTTTCTGCGCGATTAACCTATACGATTCGACGTTCCCAGGACATGCCATGAATCCCTCTGCTCCCTACAACGCCGCCCCGCCCCGCCACCCGGAGGAAGTCCACCTCTCCGACTACATCAACGTCATCCGCCGCCGCCGCCGGACCTTTATTTACGGTTTTCTTGCGGTTTTCCTCGGCATCGCCCTGTACACCTTCATTGCGAAGCCGGTCTTCGAATCGTCCGCCACCCTTCACGTGAAGGACGAGAAGGCAAAGAACGGCGTCCTTGGCGACCTCGCCCTGCTGGCGAGCTCCGACACCATTGACGCCGAGATCGAGATCCTCAACTCCCGCACCAATGCGGAAACGGTGGTGCGGCAGTTTCACCTCGACTGGCGGGTGAAGGGGAAGCCCGACGACCTTGACATGAGGCTGCTCGAGTTCACCAGCACCGCCAAGGACCCTCTCTACCGGGTCGAGCTGACCGGGAGCGACAGCTACACGGTCCGGGACGACGACGGCACCGTGGTCGGCACCGGAAGGAGCGGCGTGCTCATGCAGGGGAAGGGGATCAAGCTCCTCATCGCCGACCTGCGGGGGAAGGCGGGCGACAGCTTCAAGCTGGAGCTCCTCCCGTTCAACGACACCGTGGAAGGTTTCCGGAAACAGATCAAGGTGGCCGAGGTGGGGAAGAAGACCAACATCATGCGGCTCACCTACCGGGACCACGACCCCGGCCGGGCGCAGGCGGTGGCCAACGCCATGGTGCAGGCCTACCTGGACCGCACCATTGCCTTCAAGGCCGAGGAGGCGAGCCGTACGGTCGGCTTCGTGGAAGAGCAGCTCCAGGGGGTGCGCAATGAACTGGACGGCGCCGAGAAAGACCTGGAGAAGTACAAGAGCGGCAGCGGCGTGATGCAGCTGGATGCCGAGGCGGAAAACCTCATCGGCAAGCTCTCCGACACGGAGAAGCAGCGGGCCGACGTCGTCCTGCAGAAGAAGCAGATGGAGTTTGCTATCACGTCCCTCAAGGACGCGCGGCGAAAGGGAGCGACCTACTCCCCGGCGCTCGGGAGCGACCCGGTCCAGGGGGGGCTCGCCGCCAGACTGTCTGACCTGGAGGTGCAGAAGCGCGCGCTCCTTGCGGAAAACACCGAGCAGCACCCGGCGGTGGTGGCGCTGCGGGGGGAAATCGACGAGGTCCAGAAAAAGCTCCTGGCGACCTACGAGACGAGCTACCACAACCTGGCGAAGCAGGAGAAGGATATCGGCCAGCAGATCGGCCGCTACGAGGAGCAGGTGAAAAAACTCCCGGTTGCCGAACGCGACCTGGCGAGGCTCACGCGGCTGTCCAAGGTCAACGCG
>DATJLB010000129.1:0-3339 GCA_035490915.1 Geobacteraceae bacterium | reverse complement strand
CGGGCGCGAGATTTCGGCCAGATCGTCGCCGGCCCGCAGAAGCTTCGCTGAGGCGTAGCAGCGCTACGTCGAAGCGGGGCTTCGAGGACACGGCGGCGATCTGGGCGGAAGACCGCGCCCGCTCACGAGGCGATACATGTCCACCGATATCCACAGCGAAAAGATCCTCATTCTCGACTTCGGCTCCCAGTACACCCAGCTGATCGCCCGGCGGGTGCGGGAGGCGCACGTCTACTGCGAGCTCCACCCCTTCGACATGGAGATGGCGGCGATCCGCGCCTTTGCGCCCACGGGGATCATCCTCTCCGGCGGGCCCAAGTCGGTCTACGAGCCGGGGGCGCCGGCGGTGGCGGAGGAGCTGTTCGAGCTAGGGGTGCCGGTGCTCGGGATCTGCTACGGTATGCAGCTTATGAGCCGCCACTTCGGCGGCGAGGTGGTCCCCGCCGGCAAGCGCGAGTTCGGTCACGCCGACCTCCTCGCCGTTGGGACCCCCGGTGCGCTCTTCGACGGCTTTTTCGTCGAAGGGAAGAGCCCTGTCTGGATGAGTCACGGCGACCACGTGGCCCACGTCCCGTCGGGGTTCGAGGTCGTGGCGGAAACGGCGAACGCCCCGGTCTGCGCCATCCAGGACGTCGCCCGCCGCCTGTACGGGGTGCAGTTCCATCCCGAGGTGAACCACACGCCCCGCGGCGAGCTGCTCATCGACACGTTCGTTCGGACGGTCTGCGGCTGTGCCGGCCGGTGGACCCCCGGCCAGATCATCGAGGATGCCGTCAGCCGCATCCGCGCCCAGGTCGGGAGCGAGCAGGTCATCCTCGGGCTCTCCGGCGGCGTGGACTCGTCGGTCGCCGCCGCCCTCATCCACCGCGCCATCGGCGACCAGCTCACCTGCGTCTTCGTCGACAACGGCCTGTTGCGCCTCGGCGAGGGGGACCAGGTGATGGCGACCTTTGCGGAAAATCTGGGCGTCCGGGTGATCCGGGTTGACGCCGAAGAGCGCTTCCTGGCGGCACTTGCCGGCGTGACCGACCCTGAACGGAAACGGAAGATCATCGGCGGCCTGTTCGTCGACATTTTCGAAGAGGAGTCGGCAAAGATCAAGAACGCCATGTGGCTCGCCCAGGGAACGATCTACCCCGACGTCATCGAGTCGGCCGGCGCGAAGACCGGCAAGGCGCATAACATAAAGAGCCACCACAACGTCGGCGGCCTTCCCGACTACATGAAGCTGAAGCTCCTTGAGCCTCTGCGTGAGCTGTTCAAGGATGAGGTGCGCATGATCGGTGAGGAGCTGGGGCTCCCGCACCAGATGGTATGGCGCCACCCCTTCCCCGGCCCCGGCCTCGGGGTACGCATCCTCGGCGAGGTGCGTAAGGAGTATGCCGACATCCTGCGCCGGGCGGACGCCATCTACATCGAGGAGCTCTTTGCCACCGGTCACTACCACAAGATCAGCCAGGCGTTCGCCGTGTTCCTGCCGGTCAGGAGTGTCGGCGTCATGGGAGATGGCCGCACCTACGAGTACGTCGTTGCCCTGCGGGCCGTGGAGACCAAGGATTTCATGACAGCCGGCTGGTATCCGCTCCCCTACGAGGTGCTCGGGCACATCTCCTCCCGGATCATCAACGAGGTGAAGGGGGTGAACCGCGTCGTCTATGATATCTCATCAAAACCCCCGGCAACCATCGAGTGGGAATAGGACGGACGAGGATTTCCGGAACCTGGCGGCGTTTCGCTTCCTCCCCCATTGTGCGGCGTGGCGCTGCCACGCCTCCGCCGGGGTCGTTGCGAAGCCTTGCCAGAACCCGAAACTCCTCGCCCGTTTTTGGAAATCATGCCAATTAAATTGATCATCTTCGACCTTGACGGCACCCTGACCGACTCCCTCGCCGACCTGACCGACGCGACCAACCACATGCTGGCCCGGTTCGGCCGGCCCGCGCTCGGGTGCGCGGAGGTGCGGCAGCTGGTGGGGCAGGGGGCGCGGCGGCTGGTGGAGCGGGCCATGGCGGGTGCCTCGGCCGAGGAAATCGAAATGGCTCTCGCCATCTTCCTCGACTACAACGAGGCGCACATCGCCGACAAGACGAGGCCGTATCCCGGCGTGGCGGAAACCCTCGACCTGTTGAAAGGCTCTGGGAGGGTGATGACGGTCGTCTCCAACAAGAACGCCGCGCTCTGCCGGAAACTCCTGGCTCTCCTCGGGATCGACCGCTTCTTCGCCGAGATCCTGGGGGCGGATTCGCTCCCGTTCCGCAAGCCTTCGCCGGAGCCGCTCCTGAAGCTGATCCGGGACCTCGGGGTGAGCGCGGCGGAGACGGTCATGGTGGGTGACAGTATCAATGACATCGCCGCCGGGAAAGGGGCGGGGGTTGCGACCGTCGGCTGCACTTACGGCTACGGCGACATCGCCGAGTTGGCGGAGGCGACGTACCGCATCGACCGCTTTGCTGCGCTTGTCGAGCTTCCTTTCTTCACGACGTAATTTCACTTGCCCACTCAGTTCGCTAGAGCTCACAGAGAATAGTTTTCTCCGTGATCTCCGCGTGCACTGTGAGAGACAGGTTTTTGGCCTGTATGCCCGCCGCGAGCGGGCTTTTTTATTGCCCTCCGGCGGATTGGGTAGTAAGCTTTGGGTATGACGTGGAGCCTGGAAAAGATAGCCGCCGACGACACCGTCCGCCTGATCGCAGAGCTTGCCGGCGATCTCGGGATGGATGCGTACCTGGCTGGGGGTGGCGTGCGGGATTGTCTCCTCGGCAGGGAGGTGAACGATCTGGATTTTGCCCTGAGCGGCGCTTGGGAGGAACTCCCGCGGCTGTTTGCGGCGCGGTGGGGGGGCAGCTTCTTCTGGCTCGACGAAGGACGGCTGCAGGCGCGGGTGTCGAAAAAGACGGCTGGCGGGACCCTGGTCCGGGACTTCGCCCCGCTGCGAGGCGCCACCATCGAGGACGACCTGCGGCAGCGCGACTTCACCGTCAATGCCCTGGCCATGAAGGTCGCCGGAGGAGAGTTGATCGACCCCCTGCGGGGCGGGCCCGACCTGGACGGAAAACTCATCAGGGCGTGCAGCGACCACGCGTTCGACGACGACCCGCTGCGCCTGCTACGGGCGCTCAGATTCGCTGCCGAGCTCGGCTTTACGGTGGAAGAGGGGACCTGGAACGACCTGCGGCGGAAGGGGGATTTACTGGGAGGGGTGGCGAAGGAACGGGTGCGGGATGAGCTTTTCCGGCTCCTGGCTGCGCCGGGAATCGGTACCAACCTCTCCATGCTTGACGCATCGCGGCTTCTCCCGGTGATCTTTCCGTGGTTTGCGCAGGACCAGGCGTCCCTGGA
>DATJLB010000128.1:0-5720 GCA_035490915.1 Geobacteraceae bacterium | reverse complement strand
GTTGGCGGCACATGCCTTCGGGGGCGGCGACGAAGATATCCTCGGGAGCTGGAACACCGAGGATGGCCGGGCCAGGATCGAAATCTTCCCTTGTGACGGTCACTATTGCGGCAAGATCGTCTGGCTGAAACAGCCTGAATACCCGCGGGACGACAAGCAGGGCATGGGGGGGAAGCCCCGGGTGGATCGCGACAATCCGGACCCCGCGTTGAAAGGGAGGCGCCTGCTTGGGCTGCAGGTCCTGGCGGGCTTCGCCTATCGCGGTGCCGCTACCTGGGGAGGGGGAACCGTCTACGACCCGGAATCGGGCACTACCTACCAGAGCAAGATCAGGCTCGTCTCTCCGCAACGCCTCGAAATCAGGGGCTATGTGGGGATCCCCCTCTTTGGCCGCACCACGACCTGGACCAGGCGGCCAGCAGGGGCTGACTAAAGTCCTCGTGCTGCTCATAACGAAACATACTTTCCATGAAACCGGCCACGATGAAAACCGTGCCGATCAAGGAGGTGAGACATGGACACGGCGCCCGCCGTCGAGGTCTTCTTTGACTATATCTGACCCTGGTGCTACCTCGGTACCGTGCGTACCGACCGCTTGCAGCGGGAGTACGGAGTGGAGCTGCGCTGGACCGTTTTTCCGCTCCACCCGGAAACGCCGGAGGAGGGAATCGAGCTCGCCGAGCTGTTTGCCGGGCGGGAGGAACAGATCGCGGCCATGCAGGCGAGGCTGCGCCAGCTGGCCGAGGCCGAGGGGATGCCGCTGGCGGAGCGGACCCGGACCTTTAACAGCAGGCGGGCCCAGGAGCTGGGGAAATGGGCGGAGGCGCAGGGAAAGGGAGACCCGTACCGGAAAGCGGTCTACCGTGCGTTTTTCGTCGAGGGACGGAACATCGCCAGGATGGACGAGCTCATGCGGATTGCCGAGGCCGTGGGGCTTGCGGGGGATGGGGCGCGGGAGGTCCTCACGGCGGGAAGCTTTGCCGCGGCGGTCGATGCCGACTGGCAGCGGGCCCGGGAACTCGGGATCACCGCCGTTCCGTCTCACCTCTGCGCCGGGAAAAGGCTCGTGGGGTTCGCTCCCTACGATGATTTCGTGCACCTCATCGGGAAGGGATGAGGTGCACGGCTTTGGTCGATTAGTCACGACCTTCATGGTCATAACTGTGCTATAATATACAATTAAGGAAGCAGAGAAAGGAAGGAAGGTGCCATAGATGAAAACCCCGAGCAAAGGATCGGGCACCGTGAAATCCACGGGCAAGATGGCATTCTGCCACGGCAGCGTCTGTGTCGGCGATAGGATGCCGACAAACTGCATATGCCCGACCACCAAAAAATAACCAAAGCCGGTTAATGCCACCCGGCCGGGTCCGGGTCGGCAAGCCGGACGAAAGAGCCCTGCAAGCGCAGGGCCTTTTTTTTGTGCCCGTCATGACGCCACGTCCCTACCTCCACTCCCCGTGACGCGGACCCTACGAAGGGACCGATGATCCGGACCTCTTCCCGGCACTGCCTGTACCGCTACCCGCGACGTCCCTGCTCACGTGCTGAGGCAGCATCTTTTGAATGAGGGGAGAAGACGATCGATGTCGAGACGCGATGAGTAGTTGGAATTCACTGCGGCTCACGAGGCTATGGCTCTTCTCGCCGTCGGCCGAAGAACCCGATGAGGAACTCGGCATCCAGCGGGGAAAGGTCGAACTTGAAAATAGCTTCCTGGACGAGCGGTTGGACCGGCTGTCCGGGGTCCTCCTGAAGCTGCCCGGAAACCCATTTGACAGCGCGCCGCAGATCGTCTCCGTCGGGTAACAGGTCATGCATGGTGTTGCCTCCTTGTGAAATGCCGGGACATGATAACAGGATGTCCTTTGTGCCCTTTGCGTTTTAGCCCCATTGGCTCACACCTTCGAGATCGGCCGCGCCCCGAACAGCCCCTGCGGCCGCAGCAGCAGGACCCCTTCGCGATTCAGGGCGATCTCGCCGAGCGGGGTCTTGTAGGATCCGGTCCGGACCGCCCTGTTCAGCCGCTCCCGCACCTCGCCGAGCTCCATCCGGGTGATCTTTTTCTTTGTCTCCTTCTCCACCTTCCGCAGCGCCTCCACCATCACCTGCACGCCGGTCTAAGCCTGGGCGGCGAACTGGGGAGGGTCTTTTTTGAAGCGCCCCATGTACTCGGCGGCAAACGCCCTGTTCACTGGGAGTGGGGACGTTTCCGCCCGGACGGAAACGGCTGAGAGGGCAAGCATGCCGAAAACAGTGGCCAGGTGTTTTATCGGACCTCCGACTCAAGGCTTATGTCATTAAAATTACTGCACTATCGAATAAGGGTAGCAGGATTGTCAAGCAGAAAAAATGGTCACGTATGCTGCGAAGGTGACATCGGAAAGTATACTTTTCAGGGTACATCTGGAAATAATCGCACCGTCTAAAAAAATGTGTAACCTTTCGCGGCCGGGAATCGTCTCTTTTCATTAGCCTCCGTCCGGCCACAGTCACTCCGGACGTTCCGGACAGATAAGAACATCCACCATTCGCTAAAGGAAACAAAGACGCATGAACTGGCTCATCTTCAGTCTGTTTTTCATCTCGGGCGCCTGCGGGCTGATCTACGAGGTCGTCTGGTCACGGATGATGCTCCCCATCTTCGGCAGGAGCGCCCTCGCGGTCGGGACGGTTCTCGCCGCCTTCATGCTCGGGCTTGCAATCGGGAGCTACTTTCTCGGGAAATTATCCGACCGGAGCCGCAATCCCCTGCGGCTGTACGCCTTCTACGAGCTCGGGATCGGCGGGGCCGCTTTCCTCGCCTCGGTGCTCCTGACCAGGTCGACGCCGGTCTATCTCTGGGCTCACATGACGTTCGGCGACTCGTCGCTGGAATTCGCCATCTGCCGCTTTCTCATCGCGTTTGTCCCACTCCTCGCCCCCACGATCCTGATGGGTGCCACCCTCCCTATCCTCTCACGCATCGTCGTCACCCAGCTTGCCCGGGTGGAACGCGATCTGGGGCGGTTGTATGCCATAAACACCGTCGGTGCGGTGGCGGGAAGCCTTGCCTCCGGCTTCTTCCTCATCGGGCACATCGGCCTGCATGACACAGTCTACTGTGCGGTCGCCGGCAACCTGACGGTGGGGGTCCTGGCGCTGCTTGCCTCATCCCGCTTCAGGGTGCCGAACGCCGGGCCCCTGACATCCTCGCCTGAGAGCCCCGCCCTTGCACCATCTTCCGACAATCGGGGGGGCGGCACCGCCTACCGGATCATCCTCTGGAGCTTCGCGCTTTCCGGGTTCGCTTCGTTCGCTTACGAGGTGTTCTGGACCCGCTCGCTGGTCTTTCTCGTCGGTAACACCACATACGCGTTCAGCCTGATGCTCGTCGCCTTTCTGTCGGGGATCGCGCTCGGCGGGTACGGCATCCGCTTCGCAGCGGCAAGGTTCAAGAATCACCTCCGCCTGTTCGCGGCCCTTGAAATCCTGATCGGAGTGTTCTCGGCCAGCTCCCTCCCTATCCTCTTCTCCATCGTGACGTCGGAGTCTGTCCGGTCCCTCATTTCCCGCATGTCCGGACAGCTCGGCTTTCTGGTCCTGTCCAATTTCGGGGTTGCCTTGATCCTCATGCTTATCCCGGCCACCCTGATCGGGGCCACGTTTCCCCTGATCGGCCGGATCTTCCTCGATGACCTCAAAAATACCGGTACGACGGTGGGGAAGGTCTACGCCGTCAATACCCTCGGTAACGTTCTCGGAGCGCTGCTACCGGGGCTCGTGATCCTGCCGTTCCTCGGAATCCAGAAAGGGATCCTCCTGATGGCCGCCCTGAACGTCTGTATTGGGATCGTGGCAGCGTTCTCGCGACGTAAGCGGGCCTTGGCCGTGGCAATGGCAACGGCTGCCGCATTTGCGGTGTGTGCAGTCCTCCTTACACACACGTCGCTCGGCTTCCAGTTCCCCTCCGAATTTCAGACCGCCAAGGACGAAACGCTCTTTTACCGGGAAGGGGGACTGGTAACCACCAAAGTCTGGGCCAGCGCCGATACCGGTTACAAGATAATCAGCGTCGACGGCATCGGCATCGGGGGGACGAGTGACTCCGATTACAAGCAACAAATCCTGGCCCATCTGCCGAAGCTGCTGCTGAAATCGTACCGTTCCGAACTCACGGTCGGCTTCGGATCGGGCATTCTGGCCGGGGAAAGCGGCCGTCATCCCGCTTTGCAGCGGATCGTCTGCGTCGAACTCGCGCGTGGAGTCGTCGAAGGGGCACGCTATTTCACCCATGAAAACTACGATATCCTCAACGATCCCCGCACCGCCCTCGTCGTCGACGACATTGCCGACTTCCTTCAGACCTCCCGTGAGCGGTTCGACATCATTTCCGCCGACGAAAAGACGACCGGGAAGTACGCCTCCAACTCGATGTCCTATTCAAAGGACTACTATGCGCTCCTCAGAGAGCACCTCGCTCCTGGAGGGCTCGTCATCCAGTGGATGCCGGCAGACCTCCCCCCGTCCCAGTACCGGCTGGCGATGAGGACGTTTCTCGATTCTTTCCCCCATGTGTGCCTCTGGTACTTCCCGCCGGTCGGCAGGTTTGCCATGTCCAACACGTTCCTCGTCGGCTCCAACGACCCGATCGACATCAATCCCGCCTGGATGCGGCAGGCCATGGAGAAGAATCCCGAGGCGTTCGAGGGGATTCGGAAGTACGGGCTGACGACGGCTGAGTCCATCCTGGCCCATTTCGTTGCCACCGACGAGACGCTTCGGACCGCCTTTCCTCCGGGTCCGGTCAACAGCTTCGAACGACCGTACTACGAGTTCTACTCCCCCCGTGACTACGCCGTCCCTTCCTCCGAACGGTCACGTGCCAACCACGAAATGCTGATGTCGTTCCGGGGGGTGGACACACCGGCGACCTTGACCAAGAGGGTCTCCCCCCCCGACAAGGCCCGCCTGGATGATGCCTTCCGCGCCGAGGGAATCTTCTTCGCCGGATACGCACTTCAGCTCCAGGGAGAAATGAATCCCTCCGTCATGCAGTACTATGACCGGGCAATCGGCACGGCTCCCGGCAACATGAGCCTTCGCAACGAAGTTGTCGCTTACCTCAACAATGAGGTCCAGGCATACTTCTCCCGGGGGGACACCGTCAGCGCCTTGGCGTGCCGGCGCCGGGCCGCAGAGCTCTATCCGGAAAACGCCGAGGTTCACTACGACTATGCCTTGATGCTCCTGTATGTGAACGAGACGGAAACCGGGATCGCCGAACTGCGGCGCGCCTTGACGCTGAACCCGCGGTCCGTGCCTGCGCTCCGGAACCTGGGAGTCGCATATGCCGGACGCGGCCAGATGGACACGGCGGTGGAGCTGTGGCGGCAGGCCCTCGCGATCGATCCTGACGACGTGGAAACCCTCGTATTTTTCGGCAGCTACCTGGCGGAGCAGCAGGGGAGCCGCGAAGGGGTGGAATATCTGAAGAGGGCCTACCGCCTTGCCCCGCACAACCCGCAGGTCGTCGAGCGGTACACCCTGGACGCCAAGCCGGGCCGTTGATCCTCCGGCGACCACCGGGTCCGGGACACTCTTTCAGCAAATGTCCGGCGGCACAAGGCCGGCCTCCCTCTGCGGAGACCGGCCTTTTTATTCCCGGCGACAGTAACGCCACCCTACCCTTACGTCTCGACGGCACCCGCACTGAACATTTAACGTTATTTAACGTTCCG
>DATJLB010000127.1:0-4565 GCA_035490915.1 Geobacteraceae bacterium | reverse complement strand
GTCGCCCGCGGCAATCGAATTGTCGCCAACAGCAAGGAAGGGGTGAGGATTCGGGAAGGTGCGACCGTCCTGGAAGAGAACCTCATCGACGGCAACAGGTTCGGGCTGCACGTCATGGACGCCTACTACGGCTCGTTTGTCCACAACTGCATCAGCAACAACGGCGAGGCCGGTTTTTCACTGAAGAACTCCGACAACATGGAGGTTTCCGGCAACTTCATCGCGGGCAACGGTGTAACCGGCATGAACCTCCAGGAGACACGGGGACGGATCAGCGGCAACCTGTTCAGCGACAATGGCGAGCGGGGCGTGGGGGTCCTCTCCTTTGCCGGGACTCTCGAAGAAAACAACTTCAGCAACAACGGTCTCTACGCCGTCGATCTCGAGGGGAGCCAGGATGTAGCCGCACCCCGCAACTGGTGGGGAGGGGGAGATCCGGGCACGGTCATCTTCGATAGGAAGAATGACGCAAAGAAAGGGACGGTGATCCATGAAGAGCCGGCCGTGGCTCCCTTCCCGTTCTCCTGGCCGCTTGCAGCTATCGATACGGGGGTTACCTGGCGCGGCGATGTCGATGTAAGCCGAACGGTGACAGTTTCGCCAGATGCTACCCTCTCCGTCGCACCGCGCACGCGGGTGCTCTTTGCGGAAGGGGTGGGACTGACAGTAAAGGGCAGGATTATTGCTTCAGGTGATCGAGGGGGGCGGATATTTTTTTCTTCCATCGGCAAGAAAGAGGCGGCCGCCTGGGGTGAAATCCTCCTCGAGCATGCCAACGGCAGCAGTTTTACCCATTGCGTCATCGAATATGCCACGTGGGGACTGCACAGCCATTTCACGAGGCTTGCCGTCAATGACTCGCTATTTCGCTACAATACCGGTGGCATACGCTTCCGAAGCGGCCCCGTCGTGATCAGGGGTTCGCTTTTCGCAGACAATGCGGTCGGCATCAGGGCCTTCCGGGGGAACGCAGTCATAACGGAGAACGTCATAACCAGAAACGGGACCGGTATCTTTGTCAGGGAAAAAGGGGGAGGACTGGCCGTTCGGGGGAATGATCTCTACTCTAACACCGACTACAATGTGCGGATCGGTGATTTCAACGATGAAGACGTGGACGCCCGGGAGAACTGGTGGGGTGGCAACGACCCCAGTGCCACCATCCTTGACGGCAGGACGGAGCCGGGAATCGGGATCGTCCGGTACGAGCCGTATCTCCCGAAGCCGGCCAGGACGGGGGAGATGGAAAGAAAATGAAACGGCCTCTTTTCTCTCTACTGGTCGTGTTTGCACTGGCGGCCCCTGTCGGGGTTCCTGTAACGGAGGGCGCTTCGACCGATTTCATCCTGAAGGGGCGGATTCTCGACACCGGTGCGAAACCGGTGGAGGGTGGGGAAGTGTTCGTGTACGACAGCGTCCTGACACGAAGACCCGCGGATTTCATATCGCCGAAGACGGACGGTCAGGGGCTTTACCGTATCGTGATCCCGACTGGGAAATACTGGGTCGTAGCACGCGTGCGAAGCGGCGCCAGGTATGGCCCGCTCATGTCGGGGGGGAAGCATTCCGGGGAGGCCGTCGAGGTCGAGGCGACTCCGGGGGGGGAGTTGCTTCTCGAGTTTACCGTGGCGGATGTCAGGGAGATGGCCCGCGATCAGCACAAGACCGGTGAAGGATACCGAAAGGTGGGAGGGAGGATCGTGGACCGGGACGGAAGGCCGGTGCGGGGCGCCTATGCCTTTGCCCGACGGGAGCACAACGGAGCCTGGCTCCCCGACTATATCTCGCCGGTGGATGACGAAGATGGGAGATACACTCTCTTTCTCCCATCCGGAAGGTATTGCCTGGGGGGGAGCACGACATACCCGCCGGAGGATGGTGCCCCCTGTCAGAAACTGTTTCTGGATGCTGATAGTGTAAATGATATCCGCCTAAATTACGGCTCCGGTAATGAACAGGATAAGGACCTGAGCGGTACTAACCTTGACAGTCATGAATGATGTTGCAACATGTATGTATCAAACTCACTGACGTTGTCTATCAGGTCAGGCAGTATCGAGAGGTAAAATGATGAGAAAGACAGTATTACTCCTGTTTGTCATGTCAAGCTTGATTTTTTGCCAAGGTGCAACAGCCTGTGTCGGTAAAACGCTCTACATAGGGGTCACCAATGCGCCCAATGAGCTCCTTTTTGCCGAGATGATCTCGGTTCTGGTGAACGAGAGGACGGGAACCACCGTGAAGATCGTATCCTACAAAGATGCACGGGCTATGTACAGCGCGGTGAAAAAGGGGGAAGTGGGAGTCTTGATCGAGAATGCCGACCGGGCACTGAAGATTCTGGACAGGCCGGCGGAGGGGAACGCGAAGGCGGCATACGAGATCGCCCGGAGAGAATACCGCAAGGGGCTGAACCTCGTCTGGCTCGAGCCTTTCGGGGTACGTCAGTGCTACGCGCCGGTGCTCTCCGTGGAAACCATCGACAATCTTCCCGCCCTGCCGAAGCTTATCAACAAGCTTGCCGGCACGGTGAACGACGAGACCTGTGCAAAGCTTCTCAGGTCCCTGAAACCCGATGAAAAACCGAAGAAGGTAGCACGTGATTTCCTTAAGGCCAAGAAGCTCATATGAGTAAGGTGGAACGCCAGAACGTCTGCCAGGTCCACGGCAGCCAGGCAAGATCGGGCGACGTAATGCTTGTCGGCATGATCCTCGCTTCCTTCTCCCTGATCGTGTGGCACGTATGGGTCTACGGTCCGAGCGGCCGCCTTGGCGCGGCCGGAGCCGCATCGCGATCGTTCCCCGTGCTCCTCGGGAGCGAACTCTGGGACCTGTTCTTCAACAGCAAGGGGATCCTGGCCGAGCTCCGGGAGGTAGTGCCGTACTTCCTGGTCGGCATCTTCATCGCCGGCTATCTCCGCACCTTCAAGGTCGCCGTCAAATTGCAGGCATCTCTCAGGAAATACGGCGTGATGAGCGTCTTTCTCGCCTCCTTCGTGGGGATCATTACCCCGCTCTGTGCCTGCGGCACGGTAACCACAGCCATAAGCCTCCTGTTTGCCGGCATTCCCCTGGCACCGGTCATGTCCCTGATGGTGACCTCTCCGCTGTTGAGCCCATCCACCTACCTGCTCACCCTGAACGACCTCGGCCCGGAGTGGACGGTCATCAGGACCATCTCGGCCTTCTCCATGGGGATCTTCGCCGGGCTGGTAACCCATCTGCTCAGCACGCGGGGGGGGTTCACGAAAAACGACATCTTCATCGAGGGGGCCATCGTCAGGGGGGACTTCCATGACGACGATTATCCCGATGAACGCCTGCGCTGCAACTGCCGGCGAAAGTTCGGCAACCGGGTGGCCGTCAGGACGGGAAACACGTTCCTCGTATTCCTGGCAAAGTCTGCGGAAATGCTCTGGGTGGTCGGAAAGTATGTCATCGTCGGCGTCGCGGTCGGGGAGGTCGTCGAGCGGTACATGCCGAGCGGGTGGATCTACCGTTTCTTCGGCCAGAAGGAACCGCTCAGCATCGTCTGGGTGACCCTCGCTTCGGTCCCGATCTTCGTCCATCAGATCAGTGCCTCGAGCATCGTCCATCATATCAAGGATTCCCTGTCCGGAACCATTGACGGCGGGGCGGCGCTGGCATTCATGATCGGAGGCCCGGTGACGGCGGTGCCGACCATGGTGCTCTTCTGGTCTTTTTTCAGGAAGAGGGTCTTTCTCCTCTACATGTCCGTCTGTCTCTCCGGGACCCTTCTCATTGCCTACACCTTCCAGGCCCTCGTGTTCGTGCCGGGGGCCGACCTTGGCAATCCGCTCCTGAAGGGGGTCGGTTCCCTGTCGGGGGGGGCTTCCTGCACCATTCTGAAACAGGGCCCCAACGTGCGGATGGTCATGGACCCTGCGGGCAAGGGGATCATCGCCACCTATGCCAATGACGTGGATGGTCTGGGGGGGGTTGTGTTCGATGCCTCTTCCGACCGGTTCACCAGCGCTTCGGCAGGCCGCTGCGACAACCGGACGTACATCGCCAACATCGCCGACTGGCTCGATCAGAACTCCGTTTCTTCCGCCCGGAAAAGCATCATCGTCTACGATTTTGCTGAAGGCACCGGAGCCGGGGCGTCGCCACTTCTCGGAAGCGCCATGCTGGCCGAACTCGGGAAGAAAGGGTTCACGGTGAAGATGGCCGGCAGGAAGGATACCCCGCGGATCACCGGACGTCTGCTGGCGGAGTGCGACCAGTTGTGGCTGTTCTTTGGTCCTCATGGCGTGGACGGGCTGAGCGACGCGGAATTGAAGCTGATAACCGATTACAACGCCAAAGGCAAAGCCTCTCTGATCGTGCCGGCCGATCCGCAGTCCGGCGGAGACAGCACCCGGGAGGCGAACCGGCTGGCGTCCCGCTACGGAGTGCAGTTCGCCGGGATCGTCGAAAACGGGAAGGACTTGCGCGTTTCTGCCGCCTCGAACTTTCTCACCCGGTCCGCGGAGTGGCTGGGCAGCGTTCTGAAAATGGTGAAGAAGGCCTGAGGGTTACCGTCAACTATCCCCGACGACGAG
>DATJLB010000126.1:0-10773 GCA_035490915.1 Geobacteraceae bacterium | reverse complement strand
AAGGGGGTTCCGCCACCGGACGCCGAAACCGGGCGACCGGAGAAAAGAATGGGCGCCGGCGCCGAAACCGAGGTAGTTCCCCCGCCGCCAGTAGACCTGGTTGTGGCGCGAGCGGAACCCCGGTCGGGCAAAGTTGGAGATCTCGTACCGCTCGTAACCCGCACGCCCGAGGACCGCGCCCGTCTCCCGGAACATCGTGACGGCAGCGTCCTCGTCCGGCAGCGACAGGCGCCCGTCGCTTTCCAGGCGCTGGAAGGGGGTTCCCTCCTCGACCGTCAGCCCGTAGGCGGAGACATGCTCGGGCCCGAGATCGATCGCCCGGGTGAGCTCGCCCCGCCACATCTCGGGAGTCTGGCCGGGGAGGGAGTGGATCAGGTCGATCCCGATGTTGACGAACCCCGTCGCGCGCGCCGTCGCGTAGGAATCGAGCGCCTCCCGTGCCGTGTGCACCCGTCCCAGAACGCCAAGCATGGCGTCGTCGAACGACTGCACGCCGAGCGACAGCCGGTTCACGCCGGCAGCCCTGTAACCGGCGAGCTTCTCCGCTGTCAGGGTGCCGGGGTTCGCCTCCAGGGTGATCTCGGCGCCGGCCGCAAGCCCGTACAGCCGGGCGGCCGTGTCGATCAGCCGTCCCACCAGGGAAGGCTCCATGAGGGAAGGGGTGCCGCCGCCGATGTAGAGGGTGGGGGCACTGACCGGAGCGGCGACCTTCTCCGCGCGCAGCGCCATCTCCCGCACCGCCGCGGCGATGTAGTCACCGGCCTTGATCCGCGACCCAGCCAGGGAGTTGAAGTCGCAGTAGAGGCACTTCTTCAGGCAGAAGGGGAAATGGATGTAGAGGGAGGTTTCCATGGGTAGGATAGTAGTACACCCAGGACAAAAAAGTCCAAACAGAATATCTTTTGTTGAAAAAAAGTAGTGGTTCTGATTAAACTTGCATCTTCAGTGAGAGAGCTTGTGGAACGGAGGGGCGTATGAAGCGAGAGATAAAGGCAGCGGCAATCCAATTCACCATAAAGCTCGGCGACATCGACGCCAACGTGGAACATGTCCGGGGCGCCGTGGCGCGGGCTGCCGGAAAGGGGTGCCAGTTGGCGGTGCTGCCGGAGATGTGGAGCTGCGGCTTCGACTACAAAAACCTTCCGGAGCTGGCAAAGCGGACGCCGGAGGTGGTGGAGGAGATGGGCAGGCTCTCCGCCGAGCACGGCATGGTGCTGGTCGGGAGCCTGCCGGAGCCGGACGGGGAAAAGGTCTGCAACACCGCCTACGTCCTCGACCGGGGTCAGCTCGCCGGGAAGTACCGGAAGATCCACCTCTTTTCGTTGATGAACGAGGACCGCTCCTTCACCGGCGGTGACTCCTGGCTGGTGACCGACACCTCCGCCGGGAGGATCGGCGTGTTCATCTGCTACGACCTCCGCTTCCCGGAGCTGGCCCGCCGCCTCGCCCTGGAGGGGGCGGAAATCCTGGTGGTCCCCGGCGAGTGGCCGAAACCGCGGGAAGAGCACTGGCGGGCGCTCCTGAAGGCGCGGGCCATCGAGAACCAGCTGTTCGTGGTGGCCGCCAACTGCTGCGGTGTGGTGGGAAAGCTCGACTTCTTCGGCTCGAGCCTGATCATCGGCCCCAAGGGGGAGTTCCTCGCCGAGGGGGGGTACGAGAGCTGCGAGCTGGTAGCTCCCCTCGACTTCGCGGCCCTGGAGAACTGGCGGGAACAGATCCCCTGCTTCCGGGACCGGAAACCTGAAATCTATTAGGGATCTCGTTCGATGGCAACCTCTGCAGAGACTGCCCGAAAATACGTATTGACTTACAAGTGCGTAAGGTTATATTTTTTGTTAGTTTCAGCACAACCATATTTCGGAGGTAACTACCTTGGCAATTTTCGCAGGGACCGGCTTGGTCGTAAAACTGGTGTTGGCCATTCTCCTCTACTTCTCGGTGGTCTCGTGGGCCATCATCTTCTACAAGCTCAGACAGGTGCACCGCGCCAACCGAGAGTCGGAGCGGTTCATGGACTTCTTCTGGAAGACCAAGCGCTTTGACGCCATCAACTCCCAGCTCGACCGCTTCGCCAACTCTCCCCTCTCCGTCCTCTTCAACGAAGGGTACGGCGAGCTGACCAAGCTGGCCCACAAGAAGGAAGAGAAGGAAGAACCGAACGTGATCAGCACCGACCTGGGGGGGATCGACAACATCGCCCGGGCGCTCCGCCGGGCCACCACCTCGGAGATAACGCGGCTGGAAAAGTACCTCACCTTTCTTGCCACCACCGGCTCCACCGCTCCGTTCATCGGCCTTTTCGGGACAGTCTGGGGGATCATGACCGCGTTCAAGGGGATCGGCGAAACCGGCTCCGCCTCCCTGGCTGTCGTGGCGCCCGGCATCGCCGAGGCGCTGATCGCCACCGCCATCGGCCTGGTCGCCGCCATTCCGGCGGTCATGGGGTACAACCACTTTCAGAACAAGATCCGAGTTTTGAGCGCTGAGATGGACAGCTTCTCCACCGAGTTTTTGAACATCGTGCATCGCACGTTCGCCGCGAAATAGGGGGAACGGATGGAAATAGGCAGCAGAGGCTCCGACCGCTCGGCAATGTCGCAGATCAACGTCACGCCGCTGGTCGACGTGATGCTGGTGTTGTTGATCATCTTCATGGTAACCGCCCCGATGATGCAACAAGGGGTCCAGGTCAATCTCCCCAAGGCGGACACCAAGGCCCTTAACCCTCAGGAAACGACCGTGGTGGTTTCCATCGACAGGTCCGGCCGGCTGTTCATCAACAGCTCCGAGGTGCCGGGCGGTGAACTCACGGCAAAGCTGACAGCAATGTTCGCCACCCGGAGCAAAAAGGAGGTCTTCCTCAAGGCCGACAAGGATGTGCCGTACGGGGAAGTCATCAGAGCGATGGCGGAAATCAAGGGGGCGGGCATTGAACGCCTCGGCATGGTGACGGAGCCCGCCCAGAGGAAATGACCCGCGCGGCACACCCACACCACGAAAACGGGACGTTATGGGTGATGGTCTGCTGGTCCGCCATCGCCCATCTCATTGTCTGGTTTTTTTTCCTGAACTTCCGCTTTCCCTCCCATTTCGCCGAGGCGCCGGTTTACTACGTGGACGTCATAAACCTCCCGGTAGCGCATCCGCAGGCCGGGGCGCCCGGAGAAGCGCAAACTTCTCCAGCGGCGCAGCCCGCACCCCCTCCGCCCGCAACGCCCAAGCAGGAAGAGATGCACCTGCCGGCGAAGCCGGCAAAGCCTTCCGCCAAGCCGACCCCGGCACCCGTCGCGAAAAAAAACGAGGCGGCCGAATCCTCCCGGGAGTTCGAGGATCGTCTCGCCAAAATAGAACAGGCGGCCGGTGCCAGGCATGAATCTGCCGCCCTGGATGCCCTGCGGAAGAGAGCTGCCGGCAAAACCACAGCCGGGATGCCGGGAGCCACGGGAACCGAGGCGGGGAGCGACTACGTCAGCTATATCCAGTCTCGCCTCACGGACGCCTTCAGATCCACCATCGCATTCCAGAGCAAAAACCCGCAGGTCGCGGTGCGCATCACCATCGGCAGGAACGGCCGGATCGTCCGGATGCGCACAGAGCAAAGCACGGGGGACAAGGTCTTCGAAGATGCCGTCGCCCGAGCCATTGCCAAGGCGGAGCAGTCTTTCCCCCCGCCCCCGAACAGGGAAGAATTCGAGTACGGTTTCGTATTTCGGCCGCAAGGAGTCGGCAAAAAGTGAAAAAATTCCTTATTGCTATCGTGATGCTGTTCGTCCCCTCCTTCCTTGCCGCGCAGCAAGGGTACCTGGAGGTAACCGCGCCGGGAAACCGCTTGCTGCAGCTCGCCGTCGCCTCCCCGCAACCCCTTGCCGGGAACCCGGACAGCGCCGTGGCCACAGAGCTCGCCGGCATCTTTCGCTTCGACATGACGCTGGCAGGGCCGTTTACCGTTCAGGAGAGCGCGGTCAGCGAAGCTAAAACCGGCGTACGTCCCGGCGACTTCGATTTTGCACCCTGGAAGGCGCTCGGGACGGACATCCTTGTGAAATCGGGCTACACCGTCTCCGGGAAGACCCTCGTGCTCGAATGCAGGCTCTACGATGTGGCCAGGGGAACGGAACTGACGGCAAAAAGGTACACCGGCGACCTCAAGGATGTCCGCCGCATGGCGCACACTTTCTCCGACGAGATCATGCGGGCGGTCACCGGGCAGAAAGGGCCCTTCAGCGGCAAAATCGCCTGTGTCTCCACTGCAACCGGCAACAAAGAGATCTATCTGATGGATTACGACGGCTTCAACATGCAGCGACTTACCGGCAACCGATCCATCAATCTCAACCCCGATTTCTCCCCATCGGGCAAGGAGATCGTCTATACCTCATACAAGGGTGGGAACCCCGACCTCTACCGTCGGGAACTCTTTACCGGCACCGAGGCACGTATTTCCGCACGACGGGGGATCAACATCAGCGGTGCCTGGGCGCCCGACGGCACGCGGATTGCCCTGGCCATGAGCAAGGATGGGCACTCCCAGCTCTACCTCATTTCCAAGGAAGGAAAGCTCCTCAGCAGGCTGACCACGAGCCCTGCCATCGACGTTTCCCCTGCCTGGTCGCCGGACGGCGCCCACATCGCCTTCGTCTCCGACCGCCTCGGAAAGCCGCAGGTTTTCGTCATGGACGCGGACGGGAAAAGCGTCCGCAGGCTCACCACCAGCGGCAGCTACAATGTCAGCCCGCGCTGGTCGCCGAAAGGGGACCGAATCGTCTATTGCCGGCAGCAGGCTAACGGCTTTCAGATTTTCGCCATCAATCCCGACGGCAGCGGCGACACCCAACTGACCAGCGAGGGGAGCAACGAGCACCCGCGCTGGTCACCCGATGGGAGGTTCATCACCTTCAGCTCGAAACGAGGGGGCCGGGAAGCGATCTACGTCATGCGCGCCGACGGCAGCGGCCAGACAAAGGTTTCCCGAGGAAAAGGAGGCGACTCCCAGCCAACATGGACCGCCTGGTAGCCGACAGGTGACTTTTCCCGGAACGAGGCATTGAAATCCGGGGCGCGTCATGTATAATGTGACTGTTTCTCGACGCCGTCGGGAAGATGTTTACACTACGTCGTGTAAGGAGCTGAGAGATGCGTAAAGGGATGGTGGGTTTTTTCGTGGTTCTTTGTTGCGGAGCGCTTTTATCCGCCGGCTGTGCCAAAAAGGAAATGGTCAAGGGCGAAGAGCCTATTTCTCCTCCGGCGGCAAAGCCCACGGAAACGGCACCGCCTAAACCTGCGGCCAAGGAAGAAGCGGTGAAGGCTGAGCCGGTCAAGGAAATGCCGATAGCCAAGGAAGAGGTGAAGGAGCAGGTACAGGCCGTGGCAGAAGAGAACCTGAAGAGGATCCAGTTTGATTTCGACTCCTATGTCCTTTCCGCCTCGGCCCGCGACACCCTGTCCGGGAACGCGGATTATCTCCTGAAAAAGAACCTTGCCGTCAAGGTCCAGATCGAAGGGCACTGCGACGAGCGGGGTTCCGACGAGTACAACCTCGCCCTGGGCGAGAAAAGGGCCAAGGTCGCGTTGAATTACCTGGTGTCGCTCGGCGTGCCCGCCGAGAGGCTCTCTTTTATCAGCTACGGCAAAGAAAAGCCGCTTGATCCCGGCCACGACGAAGCTGCGTGGGCAAAAAACAGGCGGGACGAGTTCATCGTCATCAAATAGCCGCTCTGCGGAAGAGAACTATCCAGGGGCGTATCCATGGGTACGCCCCTGCTTTTTTAGGAGGGAATTATCGCCATGCGGTTCGTAAAAACGGGGCTCCCCGTGATTTTTTTGATCGCCGTGACCGGCTGCGCCAGCAAGAGCGAGCTGGATTACCTGCGCAACGATGTGGCGTCGATGAGCACCCGCTTCTCCTCGATGGAGAAGGACCTGGGGAAACTGAAGAGCGAAACACAAGAGGACCTGGAAAAGAACATCCACATCCTCCAGCAGAACACGGCAAACATCCGCAAGGAAGCGGCGGACCTCCAGGCAAACATCGAGGTAGTCAAGGTCGATATGCAGGCCCTGTCCGGCAAGCTTGACGATCTCGCCCAAGCCGCAAAAAAGCCTTCTGACGACATGTCCCTTTTGAAAGAAGATACCGAACGCCGGCTTACCGCCATTGAAGGGCGCCTGACAAAGCTGGAGCAGGCGCTTGCAGCGCAGCAGCAGGCGGCGGAGGCAAAGGCCGCCGAGGTGGAAAAGAATCCCGAAACCCTCTACCAGAAGGGGCTGGACACCTTCAAAAGCGGCGATATGAAGAAGGCGAGGGAGCTGTTCACCAAGTTCATACAGCTCAACCCGACCCATGATCTGGCAGCCAACGCTCACTATTGGCTCGGAGAAACCTACTTCAACGAAAAGAACTACGACCAGGCGATCCTTGAATTTCAGGACGTGATCAAGAACTTCCCGAAGAAAGAGAAGGTACCGGCGGCGTTGCTGAAACAGGCGATGGCGTTCAAGGAGCTGGGTGACCTGAAGAGCAACCGGTACCTGCTTAAGAAGGTGATTGACGAATTCCCCGCGAGCGAGGAGGCAAAAACCGCCCGGGAGAAACTAAAGGCGCTCCGGTAGCTTCCGGCACGACGCAAAAAAGGCGGGTGTTCCCCGCCTTTTTCCGTATCAGGCATTCCTTTTGGACGCTCACGCCTTGGCAGCGGTATCCTTGGCCGCTTCCTTTGTCTTGTCGGCTTCCGTCGCCTCCTTCGCAGCGACTTCCTTGGCGATCCGCTCCTGCTCGTCGGCAGCTTTTACTTCATCTTCCACGCTCTGCTTGAAATCTTCCGTCGCCCGCTTGAATTCGGCCAGCCCTTTGCCGAGTGACCTGGCAAGGTCGGGAAGTTTTTGCGGGCCGATCACGATGAGTGCTATGACCAGGATAACGATCAGTTCCGGCATTCCGATTCCAAACATACGTCATACCTCACAGGAGCACCTCTCCGTTTCAGGGCGAGGGCTGTATTTCAAACGACACTCAAATAATAGAAGTTTTGCCGGAGCATGTCAAGCAGGGTCGCAGTCATCACGTGCAAAGGGTTTGACATCACCCGGAACATTGACTAATATCGTCCACACCCAGAAAAGCTACAGAGCACCGCAAGAAAGGTCATGTGATGGCTAGCTCCGAAATCACGCAGGAAATTCGCTCCCTCCTGAAAAAGCGCAACGGCATTCTGCTGGCGCATAACTACATGCGCGACGAAGTCCAGGAAATTGCGGACATAACCGGCGATTCCCTCGCCCTTTCCATGGAAGCCGCCAAAACTGCTGCGGATGTGATAGTCTTCTGCGGCGTCCATTTCATGGCGGAATCGGCCTCCATCCTCGCCCCGGACAAGATCGTCCTCCTCCCCAGGCTGGATGCGGGGTGCCCCATGGCGGACATGGTCACTGTGGAGGGGCTCCGGGAGCTGAAAGCCGAGCACCCGGGGGTGCCGGTGGTCACCTACGTCAACTCGTCGGCGGCAGTGAAGGCGGAGAGCGACATCTGCTGCACCTCGGCCAATGCCCAGAAGGTGGTCGGCTCCCTCCCGGACAGGGAGGTGATCTTTGTCCCCGACCGCAACCTCGGAGGCTACGTGGCCCGCTTTTCCGACAAGACCTTCCACTTCTGGAACGGCTACTGCCCGACCCATGAGCGACTGAAGGCAGAGGACGTCGAACGCCTGAAGCGTGAAAACCCGGACGCCCTGTTCGTCTGTCATCCCGAATGCAACCCGGCCGTCGTCGCCCTTGCCGACCACGTATGTTCCACTACCGGCATGTACGGTTTCTGCAGGGAGAGCGCCGCCACATCCTTCATCATCGGCACCGAGGCGGGGATCCTCTACCGGCTGAAAAAGGAGAATCCGGGCAAGGAATTCATCCTCGCCTCCCCGGCCCTCATCTGCCCCAACATGAAGCTCACCTCGCTCGAGGACATCCTCGAAGCGCTCACCACCATGGCGCCCGTGGTGAAGGTACCGGAAGAGATCAGGGTGCCGGCGAAGAGGGCGCTCGACCGGATGCTCGCGATACCCAGAGACTAAAATCCGTGTTGCGTGCTGCGTTCAACGTGCTGCGTTAAAGTATTAATGTGGCACGCAGCACGCAGCACGCCGCGCGCAGCACGAGGTAACAATGATCCGCCCATTCCAGGGGATTCGTCCCAAGATTGACGAAACCGCATTCGTCGCCGAGACCGCCGTGATCGTCGGCGACGTACAGATCGGCAGGGAAAGCAGCATCTGGTACAACGTCGTTGCCCGGGGTGATGTGAACTTCATCTCGATCGGCGATCGCACCAACATCCAGGACCTTTCCATGCTCCACGTCACCCACAGGAAAAACCCCGATGATCCGGGCGCACCGCTCATCATCGGGGACGAGGTTACGGTCGGGCACAGCGTGACCCTGCATGGCTGCACCATTGAAAACGGTGCATTCATCGGCATGCAGGCGATCATAATGGACAAGGCGGTAGTCGGCACTGGCGCCCTGGTCGGCGCCCGTGCCCTGGTGACGGAGGGCACCCTTATTCCCCCCCATACGCTCTGGGTCGGTGCACCGGCCAAGTACAAGCGGGACCTCACCCCTGACGAAATTGCCTGGCTTGAGAAATCCGCCGGCAATTACGTGCGGTACGCACTCCAGTACATTAACGACGCGGAGTAGGAAGGGCTTCCGCGCAAGCGCCTTTACTCCCGTCTTGCCGGCATGCAGAACGACAGGGCGACAACCCCCGCCCAGATGCCGGCGACTACCAAACTGAAGATTTCCATGGCACGTTTTCTCCTCACCCCACTGCTGCTCCTGTGAGCGGTGAAGAAACTGTACCGGCTTCGCGTCATTCTTTCCTTGAGCCACGTCAAAAAACAGCTCTCTTTCCGTGTCCCAGGTTTTCCGTCACAAAAAAAGAGGTGGCGCTCACCACGCCACCTCTTCCTGCGCCACTCTTTCCTGGTGCAGCTTTAGTCCACCTTGAGGGCGACAAACAGGGAACTGTCGCCACGCCGGAGGAGAAGCCGCATGACCGTTCCCTTCTTGCGGGCGGCAACAGCTTTTTCGTAATCCCCGACGGTTGCGATCTTCGCATTGTTGATCTCCGTGACAACGTCCCCCTTGGCGATCCCCGCCTCCTCGGCGATGCCCCCCGGTTTAACGTCCACCACGACGACCCCTTTGGCCTCGGCGATCCCCATCTGGGCAGCACGTTCGCCGGTCAGATCGGCGACGCTCATCCCCAACGTGTCGGTAACCTGGGCCGCCGCCTCGCCCCCTTCTTCCTTGAGCCGGGCTACCGTTACCGACACCTTCACCTCCTTGCCGTCGCGAAGAAGCTTGATCTCGACCTTTTTCCCGACCGGGGTGGCCGCCACGAGGCGGGGAAGTTCGTTCATCTCGTGGATCATTTTGCCGTCAAACTCCAGGATGATATCGCCGGATTTCAGGCCCCCCTTGTCGGCGGGACCATCCTTGACCACTTCGGAGACGAGGGCACCCTTTTCCCCTTCCAGGCCGAACGACTGGGCAAGATCGGGGGTGACGGTCTGGATGGCAACGCCGATCCATCCCCTGGTCACCTTTCCCGTCTCCTTCAATTGGGTAATGATCCCCTTGGCCATGTTGACCGGTATGGCAAAGCCGATCCCCTGGCCGCCTGCCACTATGGCGGTATTGATCCCGACCACCTCGCCACGGACATTGAACAGCGGCCCTCCGGAGTTGCCGGGGTTGATCGAGGCATCGGTCTGGAGATAGTCGTCATAGGGGCCACTGCCAATGACCCTCCCCTTGGCACTGATGATCCCGGCAGTGACAGTCTGTTCCAGGCCGAAGGGGTTGCCGATCGCCATGACCCATTCACCCACCCTGATCACGTCGCTGTCCCCCAGGTGCGCCACGGAGAAATGGTCCTTGCCGTCGATCTTGATGAGGGCAAGGTCGAGTTTTTCATCGGCCCCTTTGATTTCACCCTTGAATTCCCGTCCGTCAGCGAGCTTCACCTTGATCTCATCGGCTCCCGCCACCACATGGTTGTTGGTCAGGATATACCCGTCGTCACTGATGATGAAACCGGACCCGAGGCTCCTCTGTTTGTACGGATGCTGGGGCATCCCTTCAAAGAAGCGGTCGAAAAAATCCTGGAAAGGGTCCTGGCCGTACGGACTTGGCGCCCGGTGCGGCCTTTTCTGGGGGGCAATGGTCTTGGCGGTGCTTATATTGACAACGGTGGGCTTCAATAGCGCGGCGAGTTCGGCAAAGTCCGGCAGTGCCGCCTTGGCAGATGCCCCCCCCGCGGCAAGGAACACGAGACAGAATGCGAGCGTCAGTGGTTTCAGAAGCCGTAGAGAAAACATTTCCATACATACCTCCAAATGGGAATTTGTGATAAGGTAACAACGAGGGGTTTATTTGTCAACCGGCGAGAGACTTACTAAATTCAATAAATACAGCATGTTGCGGGAATGGAGTGAGCCGGGTAGCCCGCTAGCCATCGTGGCCATGTTCCTGGAGGGGGAGACGCACGATGAACTCGCTCCCCATGCCGAGTTCACTCACTACTTCGATCTTTCCGCCATGGGCGGCAGCAAAGGTCTTGACCAGCGACAGACCGAGCCCGCTCCCTCCGCTTGCGCTGTTGCGGGCTTTATCCACGCGAAAAAACCGATCGAAAATGAACGGGAGGTCCTCTTCGGAAATCCCGACGCCGGTATCGACGACGGAAACCTTTGCATCCCCCCCATCACGCGCCAGGAC
>DATJLB010000125.1:0-13077 GCA_035490915.1 Geobacteraceae bacterium | reverse complement strand
TCTACTCCAGGATGTCCGGCTCGGCCCAAGAAGTGGTGGAAGAGCTGGAAGGGGTGGACCTCTCCACCATCGCCACCGAGCTCGCCGTACCGAAAGACCTCCTGGAGCTGACCGACGAGGCCCCCGTGATCCGCCTCCTGAACTCGATCATCTTTCAGGCGGTGAAGGAACGGGCAAGCGACATCCACATCGAGCCGTTCGAGCGGGAACTGGAGGTGCGGTTCCGGATCGACGGGCTCCTCTACAAGATGCTCTCGCCGCCGAAGGTCGTGCAGGAGGCGCTGATCTCCCGGGTAAAGATCATGGCGGGGCTGAACATCGCCGAGAAGAGGCTCCCCCAGGACGGGAGGCTCAGGGTGATCGTCGCGGGCAGGGACGTGGACATCCGGGTCTCGATCCTCCCCACCTTCTTCGGGGAGCGCGTAGTGCTGCGTCTCCTGGACAAGCAGCGGGGGGTGATCTCGCTCGCCGACATCGGCTTCGCCGCCGCCGACGTCCGGACCATGGAGCGGTTGCTCGCCCGGACAAGCGGGATCGTCCTGGTCACGGGACCTACCGGGAGCGGCAAGACCACCACTCTCTACGCCGCCCTCTCCAGGATCAACTCGCCGGAAAAGAACATCATCACCATCGAGGACCCGATCGAGTACCAGCTGAAGGGGATCGGGCAGATCCAGGTCAACGCGAAGATCGACCTCACCTTCGCCAATGGGCTCCGCTCGATCCTGCGCCAGGACCCGGACATCATCATGGTGGGGGAGATCCGGGACGCGGAGACCGCCGAGATCGCCATGCAGGCATCCCTCACCGGCCACCTGGTCCTTTCCACCCTCCATACCAACGACGCGGCCACGGCGGTGACGCGGTTGATCGACATGGGGGTCGAGCCGTTCATGGTGGCATCGACCCTCTCCGCGGTCCTCGCCCAGCGGCTGGTCAGGGTGATCTGTCCCCACTGCAAGGAAGAGTTCAAGCCGGAAAGGGAGTACGCCGGCATTGTCCTCCCCGAGCGCCTCTACCGGGGTCGCGGCTGCGACAAATGCTTCAACCTCGGGAGCATCGGGCGGGTCGGCATCTACGAGCTGCTGCTTATCGACAGCGAGCTCACCTCCATGATCATCCGCCAGACCCCCGCCGGGACCATCAAGGAGTATGCGGTTTCCCGCGGCATGCGGACGCTGCGCGAGGATGGCCTGGCCAAGGCGGCTGCCGGCATCACCACCATCGAGGAGGTGCTGCGGGTGACCCAGGAGGAGTATGCCGAGCTTTCGGTATAGCGCATACGGCCGCGGCGGCGGCGAAGTGACCGGCGTCGTCGATGCGGACAGCCTGCGGGCCGCCCGGGAGCGACTGAAAAAGGACGGCCTTGTCCCCCGCACCATCGTCCCGGCGGAAGAGGCCGCTGTCGCGGGACCGTTGAAGGCTCTGCGCCGGCGCGTTCCCCTGCCGGAGTTGTGCCTGATGACCAGAAGGCTCGCGACGCTGCTCGGCTCGGCGGTGCCGGTGTACGAAGCGGTCGCCACACTGTACGCCCAGGAACGCCCCGGGGAGCTGAAAAACATCCTCGGTCGGGTGCGGGACCGGCTGGCCGAGGGGGCGGGCCTTGCCAAGGCCTTGGCCTCCGAGCCCCGCGTGTTCGGAGACAGCTACGTGAGCATGGTGGCTGCGGGCGAGGCGAGCGGCGCTCTGGACGTGATCCTGGAGCGGCTTGCCGAGTTTCTGGAGGACCAGGACGCGGTCCGGAGCAAGGTCGTCACCTCGCTCGCCTACCCCATCCTGATGGTGGTGGTCGGCGCCGGGGTCATGATGTTCCTCCTCGGCTTCGTCGTGCCGAAGATCGTCACGATCTTCGAGCAGAGCAAGGCAGCCCTGCCGCTGATCACGGTCGTTCTGATCAAGGTAAGTCGCCTGGTGCAGAGGGGGTGGTGGGCGCTCTTGCTGCTCGCCGGTGCGGCGGTGTACACCTACCGGAGGCTGGCAGGAGGGGAAGAGTTCCGGCACCGCCGGGACCGGTTTCTTCTCCGGCTCCCGCTGATCGGAGCGCTCTGGCAACGGCTGGTCCTTTCCCGCTTCGCCAAGGTGCTGGGGCTTCTCCTGGTGAGCGGTGTCCCGGTCATAAAGGCGATGGACATCACCAGCGCCGCGGTAGTCAATCGGGAATACCGCGCCTTGCTGTCCCGGGTGAAGGAAGAGTTGATCGAGGGGGGAAGCCTTTCCGCCGCCCTCGGGCGAAGCCCCCTCTTCCCGCCGCTCCTGGTTCACATGATCGGCGTCGGCGAGAAGAGCGGCGAGTTGGAACGGATGCTGACCAAGGCAGGAGACGCCTTCGAGCGGGAGTTCGAGGCACAGGTGACCCGGTTGATGGCACTCCTTGAGCCGCTGCTCGTACTCGGGATGGGGGTCTGCGTCGGACTGGTGGTGGTGGCGGTCCTGCTCCCCATCTTCGAGCTGAATCAGTTGATAAAATAAATGTTCAACGTTCAAGGTTCAACGCTAAAGACCCGATTCTCCTTTTTTCAACGTTGAACATTGAACTTTGAACCTTGAACAGAGAATTTTTGGAGGTCGTCCATGAAACATTCATTGCGTGACAACCGCGGCTTCACCCTCATCGAGATCATGGTGGTGATCGTCATCCTGGCCATGCTCGCGGCCTTGATCGGCCCGAGGATCATGGGGCGTTCCGACGACGCCAAGATCGCCGATGCCAAGGTGCAGATCAAGAACATCGAGACCGCCCTGAAGCTCTACAAGCTGGACAACGGCACCTACCCCACCACCGAGCAGGGGCTCCAGTCCCTGGTGGAGAAGCCGACCGTGGGGCAGATCCCGAAAAACTACCGGGCGGAAGGGTACCTGGAAAGCAAGAAGCCCCCCAAGGACCCGTGGGGGAACGATTACCTCTACCTCTCCCCGGGGGAGCACGGCGACTTCGACATCTGCTCCTACGGCGCCGACGGCGTCAAGGGGGGAGAAGGGAAGGACGCGGACATCTGCAGCTGGGACCTTCGCTAGCGACTGTTCAATGTTCTATGTTCAACGTTCAAAGTTAATAGCATTGCAGCGCTAACTGCTACCTGTCAGCCCAACATGACGTTAAAGAAACCTAGAACCTTGAACATTGGACCGAGAACAGCCTTTAAAGGCGGCTTCACCCTGATCGAGATGGTGGTGGTGCTGGTCGTCATTTCACTGGTGGCGGTGCTCGTCCTCCCCCTCCTCCCCTCGACCGACGCCGCAAACCTGCGCAGTTCGGCGCGGCGGCTTTCAAGCGTCATCAGGTACCTGGGGGACCGGTCGGTCACCACAAAAACCCCGTACCGGATGCTGCTGGACCTGACCGACAACACCATCGCCGTGAAGAAGATCGTCAACGGCGAGGAAGCTCCCCCCGACGATCCCTTTTTTGCCGGCAAGCTGCTTGCGGAAGGGGTATCCATCGAGGATGTGGAAATCCCCCGGCTCGGGAAGCTGAGCGAGGGAACGGTGAGCGTCGATTTCGGGGTTGCCGGCCTCGGTGAGTTCGTCATCATCCACCTGAAAGGGACAAGGGATGACCATTTCACGGTGACGGCCATCCCCGACGGCGGGCGGGTCGAGGCTCAGGAAGGGTACCAGGAGATGAAGCTGTGAAGGGGGGGGCTGCGGGGTTTACGCTGCTGGAGGTGATGATCGCCCTTGCCATCATGGCAGGGGTGATCATGACGGTCATCAGCTCCTTCAACTACCACCTGTCGGTGGTCAACCGCGACCGGGAGGAGACCATCGCCATCCTCCTCGCGCGGGCAAAGCTGGACGATCCCGGCTTCAACAAGAGCCAGTCCGCAAAAGGGACCTTCGCCCCCGACTGGCCCGACATCGCCTGGGAGACCGTTGTCACGCCCGCGGAGATTCCGGGAGCGGGCGGCCTCTTGAACCAGTTGACCCTGACGGTCTCATGGGATGCGGAACGGAGAAAGCTTGCCCTCGTCCAATACGTGGCGAAATAAGGGGTTCACCCTGCTGGAAGTGCTGGTGGCACTCCTGCTCCTGGTCATCCTCAGCGGCGCCCTGTACGGCACCTATTTTTCCCTGATGCGCGGCCGCGAGACGGCGATGGCGAAAATGGATGCACGCCGGGAACTCTCCGTAACCCTTGACCAGCTGCGCCGGGAGCTCTCGGCCGCCTTTTACAACACCCAGAACCAACGGCTCCATTTCGTGGTCGAGGACCGGGACTATTTCGGCAAACCCGCCTCGACTCTCGACTTCACCACCATTGTACCCCCCCGCAGCGACAGCCTGATCGCGTCGGACCAGGTACAGGTGGTCTACAAACCAGTGGAAAAGGAGCAGAAGATCCTGCTGACGCGGCAGGCACGGGACCTCTACGTTACCGTCGATCCTGTACCCTACCCGCAGATGGAAGAGTTGGAGGGATTCCTGGTAGAGTGCTCGTCGGACGGCTCGAAATGGGTCAAGAGTTGGGACACGAAGCTTAACACCGTTCTTCCCAAATACGTCCGGATCACCATCAGGCAGAAGGAAGGGGAAAAGACCGTGGACTTCTCCGCCATCGTCAGGCTGGAGATGGCGAGTTGAAGGACCAGCGGGGCTTCGCCCTTGTCATAACACTGCTGGTGACCGCCCTGCTCGTGGCGCTGTCCGCCGAGTTCGTGGACGAGGTGTTTGTCGGCACCTCCGCCCGGCAAAACTTCATCGACGGGCAGCAGGCGAGCATCATGGCGAGATCGGGGGTGACCGCCTGTGTCAAGGGTCTGCAGACCATCCAGAACTTGCACCCGAAGTACAGCTCGCTGGCGGACCTGACTCAGCTGGCCAAACTCCTCAGTGTTGCGGACGAGCGGGGAACGCTCCAGGTCACCATCGAAGACGAGAGCGGCAAGGTGAACCTCAACCAGATCTTCGGTCCCAATGGTGTGGTAGCTAACCAGCAAAACCACGATATCGCCGCTCGGCTCTTCAAGAAGCTGGGGCTGTCTCCGGATCTGCTCGACCCTCTCGACGACTGGGTGGATGACAGTGGTATAGCGCCGCATCCGGCGGGGGCGAAAAGCCCCTACTACAACACTCTGAAGCCCCCCTACAACGTAAAGAGCGGCAAGCTCGACACGGTCGAGGAACTCGCTCTGGTCAAGGGATTCGACGCCGGGACCGTGCAGCGGCTCCGGCCGTTCATCACCATATACTCGGTTATGCCGGGCCTGGTCAACATAAACACCGCGCCGAAGGAGATCATCGCAGCCCTCGACGACATGATGACCGACTCCCTCACCAACCAGGTGCTGGATTACCGGAAGACCACGCCATTTCAGGACAAATCCGAATTGGCCAAGGTCCCCGGGATGCAGACCATCGCCCCGGGGCTTACCACCAGCACCACGACCTCGGGAACCGTCTACCGCATCGTCTCTCAGGCGACGGTCGGGGAAACGACCCGTGTGATCGAAACGGTGGTGAACACCAGCAGCCAGCCCTTCTACTGGAGAGAATTCTGATGAACTACCTGATTGTCCAACTGTCGGCGGACGAGGCGCTCTTCGCCAGGTTCCGGAAGAAGGGAAAGGACCTCGTCTTTGTCGGCGCGTCCCGTGATGCGATCGACGCGGAGCGCCCCTTTGCCTCTCTCCTGCCCGAGATCAAGCAGAAAGGGGAGACGGAGGAAAAGATCGTCCTCGCCATCCCCCCCTCGCTTCTCTTCATGCGCGAAGTCGAGTTCCTGCTTCCGGAACGGCGCAAGGTTCGGGAGGTCCTCCCGCTGGAAATGAAGGGAGAAACGGCGGTCGACACGGATGAACTGGTCTTCGACGCTCTCCCCCTGGCCGGGGGACGGTTTCTCGCCATCTGGGGAAAGCGGCATGAATTCGCGCGGGAAATCCGGGGAATGGAAGAGGAAGACCTGGAGCCCGAGATCGTCACCGCATCCCTGTTCCACTGGGGCACGCTCATCCCGGAAAAAACAGGGTCTGCCGCCGTCGCCCTGACCGACGGCGACGCGCTGGCCGTCTTTCTAGACGGTGCGCCGGCCTACTTCCGCCCGCTGGGGCAGGGAGATCTGGCAGAAGAGATCAGAAAGACACTGGCGGCCCTGGAAATCGCCAAGGGGATCAGGGTCGGTCAGGTCTTCCTCCATGGATGCGCAGCACGGCTGGCCGGTGATGCCGCGCTCCCCGAGATGCCGGGAGAGGCATCGTTCGCGCCTCTCCCCATCACCGGCGGGCTGGCGGCGACCTTCCCCGCCGACCACGCCGCGGCCCGCGACCTGGCAGGGGCCTACGCCCTGGCGAGGGCATGCAGCGGCGAAGAGCCGGTCGATTTCAGGAGGGGTGAGCTTGCCTACACCGCCGGCCGGGCAAAGACCCGCAAAAAACTCCGTCTCACCCTCACCCTCGCCGCGGCCGCGGTCCTCCTCCTGTTCGGAGAGGTCGGCATGCGCTACGCCCTCGTCGCGCGGGACCTGGCGTCCCTCAATGCATCGATCAGATCGATCTACCGCGAGGTGTTTCCCACCCGTAAAAAACCGGTCGATGAGGTGGCGGAGCTCCGCACCGAGATCAAGCGGCTCGCCGGCTCCGGCGCTGAATCCTCCGTCCTCTCCACCCTGAAGAAGATTGCCGAGCTGAAGGGAGACGATATCACCGGCATCTACGAAGCCGAGATTGAGGGGAGGCAGGTGAGGCTGACGGGGGACGCCCGCTCGGTTCAGGGGGCCAACGACTTCAAGGCTCGCGCGGCAACTGTTTTCACCGGCGCCGAGCTGAGTGAGATCAAATCCCGACCCGACGGGAGTGTCGGCTTCAGCTTTAAGGCCACGGTGAAGGGAGGGGGAAAATGAGACTCCTTAACCTCCTGAGCGAGCATTATCGCGGGATGGAGAGCAGAACCCGGCTCCGGTGGGGAATGGGGCTCGTGCTCCTGCTCATCCTCGCCTCACTCTATTCGGCCGCCAACAAACGGGTTGCATACCTCGCGAAGAAGCGGGCCTCGCGGGAAGCGGACGTGACCGAGATGCTCGTCCTGAAGCAGCGTTACCGGGAAGGCACGGTCGACGCGCAGAAGGTGGCCAACCGGATGGCGGCGGTCCGTCCCGACGATTCCCCGGCAAAACTCATCGACGAGATCGGCATCAAGGGGAAAAGCAGCCAGATCAGGCCGCTCAAGGGTGAAGAGCACGCCGGCGCCGTGGAGGATGCCGCCGAGGTAAAGCTTGAAGGGTTGACAGTCAACGAGGCGGTGAACCTGGTCTTTCGCCTGGAGAAAGGAACGAAGCCCGTCGTGATCAAGAAGGCGCTGTTCCGGACCAGGTTCGACGACCCGGCTAAACTCGATCTGACCCTGACTATCGCCCTGCTGAAACCGGCCCCGCAGGGGCAGAAATGAGGCTCGCCCGCCCCTTGCTCATCTGCGCCGCGGCCATCGGTGCGCTGTTCCTGTTCCTTCTTGCCACCTTCTGCTTCATCCCGGACCGTGAGCTTCTGACCGTAGCCGTCCGCGCCCTCCAGCAGCACGGGTACTTCCTCCGCGCGGAACGATTCGGGAAGGCCTTCCCCCTTGGAATAAAGGCGGTCAGCCTGGAGATCGCCGATGATCGCGGCGTGCTCCTGAAGGCTGAAAAGGCCTCCCTCCATCTCGACCTGCTCCCCCTCATGGCCGGCAGGCTGACGTTCACCGCCCATGCCGCCATAGGGGGAGGCGTGGCCTCGGGCGACTACTCCCCCCGGAATGGCGACACCCATTTTGAGCTTCACGGGATTCGCCTTGAGGATCTCCCTTTCATCCAGACTGTCACCGGCGCCCGGGCAAAGGGGGTTGCCCGTCTCCAAGGCCACCTGAAGGAAACGGGCAAAGGAGTTTCCGGGCAGGCACAGCTTGAAATCAAAGGGGCGAACGTAAGCGGGGTAAAGATCGGCGAGATGCCCCTCCCCGATGCCGACTACACCGCGATCCAGGGAATGATGCGGGCAGGCTCAGGAAAGTATTCTCTGGAGAGCTTCACCCTCCAGGGTGAAGGGCTCTACGTCAGGCTCAAGGGGGAGTTCCCCCTGACGGCACCGGCCGGCGCCGCTCCCCTCAATCTGACCCTGGAACTGATGCCGAAGCCGGATTTTCTGGAGAGACAGAAGTTCGTGTTTCTCCTCCTCACCAAGTATCTCACTACCCCCGGCCGCTACGAGATCCCGATCCGGGGCACCCTCACCAAACCCGCCATACAGTAAGTAAGAACTAAAGCCTTTCCTGCCGTCATTGCGAGGAGCCCAGCGACGTAGCAATCTCGCTGTATCGGTAAGTTTTTTGAGAACGAGATTGCTTCGCTACGCTCGCAATGACCCATTCGTGATATTTTGCATGGTCATCAAGCTTTATCTTCAGCACTGCGCAGCCTCGCCACCCGCTCTACGACCGGCGGATGAGCGTAGTAGAAGCGGGCATACAGGGGATGGGGGTGAAGGTTGGCAAGATTTTCACGGGTAAGCTTGATGAGGGCCGTGGCCAAGTCTTCCGGAGCGCCGGTCAGGTCGCGGGCAAACCGGTCTGCCTCCCATTCGTGCCGGCGGGAGAGCCAACTGGTAAGGGGAATGGCCGGAAACGCGACCAGAGCGCCGATGAACGCGATGATCGCAACCTGGGCGGCGAACGACGCCTGTGAAAGGCCCAACACGCCCGGGAGCCCTCCCCACGCCAGCAACCGGAAGACTGCGTACAGTACCGCCAATCCCCCTGCCTGCATGACCAGGAGCCGCTTCCAGATGTGCCCCCTCTTCCAGTGCCCCACTTCATGGGCAAGGATCGCCAGGATTTCCCCGTGACTCATCTGCTCCAGAAGCGTGTCGTAGAGAACGATCCTTTTCACCCTCCCGATGCCGGTGAAATAGGCGTTCGAATGACGGCTGCGGCGGGACGCATCCACCTGGAGTACCCGGCTTACCGAGAGTCCGGCCTTTCCGAGCAAGGACCGGATCTCCTCTTCGAGCCCCTCCGCCCGTACCGGCTCAAAGGTATTGAAGAGCGGTTCGATAACGTACGGAGACAGGTAGAGGAAGAACACGGTCACCGCTGCGAAGAACCCCCAGACCAGGAGCCACCAGAGCCCGGGAGCGTAGCGCACGAGCCCCAAGGCACCGCCGGCCAACATCACCGTGAAAAATAACCCGATCAAGGTGGTCTTTGCCAGGTCCGAGAACCAGAGCTTTAACGACATGGTCGTGAAGCCGTAACGGGTTTCGACGTGGAAGGCCGAATAATAGTTGAACGGAATGTCTACCACGATTTCCGCCAGTGAGAGCCCGACCAAGAAAAGAACCCCGCCGGTGATAAACGAGCCGCCAAAGGAGGCAACCACCCGGTCATACGTCTCGAGCAGTCCGCCAAAGAAGAAGGCAATGAGCAGGACACCTTCCGTAAGGGATTCGACGAGGCCTACCCGGCTGCGCTCGAGGGTATAGGCAGACGTTCTGGCAAGGAGATCCCGGTCAACAGCCCCCTCAAATCCCGGAGGGACATCGGCGCCATACCTCTTGAGATGGCGCAGATTCAGGGCACGCAGGAGAAATCCGATGACAAGCGTCACTATGTAATAACACAGGATTACCCTGGTCATCGAGTGCGTCATGGCAACAAAAAGCCCCTCTCTGGCGAAAGGGGCTTGTCGTGTTGGCGGGGCGGCGCAACTGGCATCACTTTTTGAGGCTCGCTTCTTCGATGATCAGCGAGTATACGTAACCGGCCCCAAAGTCCTTGTCCTTATACAGGGTACCGCTGGCGGTCACCACATCGCCGACGGCCGGAACATCCTGGCTGGTTACCACCAGGTCATTGGTTTTTTGCTCGGCGCTGCCGCTCCCATCGCGCAGGTGGACCCAGGTTTTCCCCATGATACCGCTGGAGACCTTGACCACTTTGCCCTTGACGACGACCTTCTGTTTTTCGAGGGTGCCCCCTTTTTCATAAAGTTCGGCGATGGAATAGGCATTCGACCCCGTTGCCTTCTCGACCTTGACATTTTCAACGACAGGCGTTTTCGGTGCGATGCTGGGGGCCTCTTTCCCCTTCAGTTCGTCCAATGACTTCCCGCCATGGGCATTTTTCACTGCCTCTTCGTTGGCGGCTTCCTGCTTAACAGGACCGCCTGAAAACAGAATCCTTTCGAATGTGCGGTTCAGGGTCCTGCTTTTGAAGTTGACCATCTCCTGTCCTGGCTGAAAGGATACCGCTTGCCCGACCGTCACCTTCATCAGCGGCACGGCAACCCATGTTTTTATCCCTTTATTCTCCAGGAGGACATAGGTATAGCCTCCGGCATCCATGGTTTCCACCACTTTCCCAGACAAGGAGGAATCCTCCTCCATGGCTTTTGTGGCTGAAGATGGTGCACGCGGGTCCGCCGTGGGAGTGGCGTATGCAGCCTGCGCAATGGCGGTCAGCGCCAGGGCCGCAGTTATGCTGAGTACTTTCAATGATTGTTTCATGCGAGCTCCTTAACCTTGTCGTAAGGCAACCGTATGGCGCCTGCAGCTTTCGTCGGTAAGCCGCCAGGAAAAATCCTACTTCTTTTAAGGAAAATTCACAAGCACTTTATACAAATCTCGGAATATAGCGGATGCCGGCACCCGGCTGCACATGGGCGGGAAAAACACCCGTCGAGAATGGGCCGCAGATAAAAAAAGCCCTTCCGCATGAACGGAAGGGCATTGTGTGTGGCGTCCCCAGCCGGATTTGAACCGGCGTCGCCGCCGTGAAAGGGCGGTGTCCTGGGCCGGGCTAGACGATGGGGACATGGTGAGCCGCGTTGGGGTCGAACCAACGACCACCTGATTAAAAGTCAGGTGCTCTACCGACTGAGCTAGCGGCTCGTTGCTACGAAAGAAATATTTTGTACCATAATTTACAAATACTAGTCAAGAATATTTTTCACTAAAAAACTGACCACAGCTCCTGGGCAACCGGCTTGCTCAAGCCAGGAGATCAGGCAAAGGGGTTTCTCAGCACGATCGTCTCGTCGCGACGCGGGCCGACGGAAACCAGCACGATCGGACATCCGATCAGCTCTTCAAGCCTCTTGACGTAGTTCTGGGCCTTCACGGGGAGTTCGGCAAAGCTCTTGGCACCGCTGATCGCCGTTTGCCACCCCGGCATCTCTTCGTAAACCGGCCGGCATTTCTCGAACACGTCGAGATTTGCGGGGAGTTCGTCGAGCACCTTTCCGTCATACTCATAGCCGGTACAGATCCTGATCGTCTCAAAACCGTCGAGAACATCGAGCTTGGTAAGCGCAACGCCGGTCAGGCCATTGACCCTCACCGCATACTTGAGCACCAGCGTGTCAAACCAGCCGCACCGCCGTGGTCGGCCGGTGGTGGAGCCGAATTCGTGTCCGGCCTGACGGAGCTTTTCCCCGTCGTCATCCAGCAGCTCGGTCGGAAAGGGTCCGCTCCCCACCCTGGTCACATACGCCTTCGAGATGCCGATGATTTCGTGGATGTCCCTGGGGCTGACGCCGGTCCCGGTGCAGGCTCCCCCGGCACAGGTGGAAGAGGAGGTCACATAGGGGTAGGTGCCGTGATCCACATCCAGCAGGGTCCCCTGGGCACCCTCAAAGAGGATTCGCTTACCTGCCTTGATGTCCCGATGCAGGGTCAGGGTCGTATCGGCCAGATACCTGGCGAGTACCCCGGCAAAACCGGAGTACTCGTCGTAAATCTCCTCGAAACTGAAGGGCTTTTCCCCCAAGAGCTTCTCCAGGATGAAGTTTTTCTCGTCAAGATTCTCCCGGAGCTTGCGAGCGAAAATTTCCCGGTCCACCAGGTCCATCAGGCGGATGCCGCGCCGCCCAATCTTGTCCTCGTAGGCGGGGCCGATACCGCGGCCGGTGGTGCCGATCTTTTTCGAGCCGCTTTTTGCTTCCCGGGCGATATCGATTCTCTTGTGGTACGGCATGATGATGTGGAGAGACTCGGACAGAAGCAGCGATGCATCGTCCGCGATCCGCCCCGTGGCTTTCAGGTTGGTTATCTCTCTGATAAAGACCTCGGGGTCAAGCACGACGCCGTTGCCGATGATGCACCGTTTCCCCGGGTGCAAGACCCCCGAAGGGATGAGGTGGAGGATCACCTTCTCGTCACCGACAACGAGGGTGTGTCCCGCATTATTGCCACCCTGGTAGCGGACCACGTCGTCGGCAAACTCGGTATAGATGTCGACGACCTTTCCCTTCCCTTCGTCGCCCCACTGGGCGCCAACCACCACAACGTTTGTCATTACCGTCTCCTTGCCGTACCAACGCCATACGTGAGCACGACCTCGCTGCGCATGGTCGGCCTCCGCGACGCACTCCAGTACGCCTCGTCGTGCCACCGTGCCACCGTGGCATCGTCTCAAATCTGACGTTGCACTATGACGATTATTTATATAGATTCAACGTCCAGCAAAAAATCTTCCCTTAACAGCTCGGCTTTCTTGATCTTCGTTCCCACTCCGTCGGCCACCCGGACGACAAAGACCTCATCATCGCCGCAGTAGTCACCGCCGATCACCATCATCCTCAGGATATTCGTCCGCTTCGCGTAGGCGAGGGAATTATCGAAATCCCGCCGGATGATGTCCCGCGCCGTGGTGTATCCCTTACGCCTGAGACACTGGGCTATTTCCAGCACCTCGCGGCGGTCCTCCTTGAGGTTGAACAGGAGAAAATCCCTGGTTTTGCTCGCCTCCACGTCTGGGCGCCGTTCCAGGGCGGAAAGAAGGGCGAGAATGTTGAAGGCAAAACCGGTGGCTGGCGCGGGGAAACCGTACTTCGCAGTCAGGTCGTCGTACCTGCCCCCTCCGCAGACCGGCTCTCCAAGCCCCTCCACGAACCCCTCGAAGGTGAGGCCGGTGTGATAATCGAGCCCCCTGATCTCCCCGAGATCGATGGAGAGGTAGTCGGAAACCCTGTAGATGTCGAGAATATCCAGCACCTGCGCGATGTTGTCGAGCGCCCGCTTCGAGCGGTCATTGCCGGCTACCCGCGCTGCCTCGTCAAGCACTTCCCGTCCGCCGAAAAGGCGCGGGAGAGCGGCTATCTCCTCCTTCACCGCATCG
>DATJLB010000124.1:0-2602 GCA_035490915.1 Geobacteraceae bacterium | reverse complement strand
CCTTTCCCCGGTCTTTATAGCCGAAGAACCGGGCGAGCTTGGTCTGGGCGTCGAAGGTGAGCTGGTCGTTCTTGCGGCCGGCAAGGAAGTGGAGCTCGTTGCGGATCCGCCAGAGGTAGGAGAGAGAGCTGGCATAGAGGGCGAGTTCCTCCTCGGAAAGCACCCCCTTGATGAGGAGTTCGCGGGGGTGGACGATCTTGTACCTGATCTTGGCGACCCAGAGGGCGGTGTGAATGTCCCGCAGCGCCCCTTCCCCCTCCTTGATGTTCGGCTCCAGGATGTAGACCGACGAGCCGTACTTCTCGCGCCTCTTCGCCATCTCATTCAGCTTTTCCCTGATGAAGGCGTCGCTCCCCTTCGGGAGGATCTGGGTCAGGAACATCTTCTGGTAGCTGTCGTAGAGCGGGCGGCTTCCCTGCAGAAACCGGCTGTCGAGCATCGCCGTCTTGACGGTCATGTCGGAACTCGCCATCTCCTGGCAATCGCTCAGGGTCCGGACCGAATAGCCGACGTCCAGACGCATGTCCCAGAGGAAATAGAGAAGCTTCTGGGCGATGATCTCGGTCCGCTGGGGATCCTTGCCGCTGTGGAGGAACATAAGGTCGATGTCGGACGAGGGGTTGAGCTCTCCCCGGCCGTAGCCGCCGATCGCCACGAGGGAGAGCTGTTCGTCCGGCTGGCGGGAATAGGCAATGTCCTTCATGATGCAGCCGAACAGCTTCCCGATCAGGACGTCGGTCATGGCGGTGATCATCCCCACCACCTCGTCGCCACTCCCCCCCTCACGATGAACGCTTTGTATCTCCTTCCGGTAGTGGGTGAGGAAATGCTTGCTCGCAGAGAGGTAGAGCGGACGTTTCTCCCCGAAGGATGCCCGCCCGGCATCCCCCTCCTGCTGGGTTTCATCCGGGAAATATCTGTCGATGTCAAATTGCATAAAACCTCAAGTACAGTTCAACGTTCAACGTTCGATGTTAAAAACCAAACCTTGAACCTTGAACGTCGAACTTTATTTCAGACTGGCAATGTACGCCCTGACCCCTTCCATGATACCCTCGGCCGTGGTTTCCTGATAGGCCGTGTCCTTCAGCCGCTCCTCCTCCCGGTCATTGCTGACAAAGGCGGTTTCCACGAGGATGCTCGGCATGGTCGCCCCCACGAGGACGTAGAAGGGCCCCTGCTTGACGCCGAGGTTCTTTACGCCCGCGTAATTCCCCCCGACCTTGCGGTAGACCGCCTTCTGCACCTCGTCAGCCAGGTGGGCGGAGTCGTTCAGCTTGTAATTCGCCATCAGGTCGAAGAGGACCGCCTGCAGGAGACTCACCTTCTCCAGGCTGGTGCCGTTTTCCTTGGCGGCGAGCTGTGCCGCCTTCTCGGTCTTGGCAAGGTTCAGGTAGTAGGTCTCGATCCCGGAGGTGTTCCGGTTCGGGGAGGCGTTGGCGTGGATGGAGACGAACAGGTCGGCCCCCACCTTGTTGGCGATGGCAGTCCGCTCCTGGAGCTCCAGGAACACGTCGGTCGATCGGGTCAGCACCACGTCGAGACCGAGCTCCTCCCTGAGTTTCCGGGCAAGCTTCAGGGCGATCTGGAGGACAACGTCCTTCTCCTTCGTCCCGCCGACGCCGCTCGCCCCCGGATCGTGGCCACCGTGCCCCGCATCGACGACGATCCGCCTGATTTTTCCGATCCCCCCCTTCACCACCCCTTTCGGCCTCTCCTCGACCCGTTCGGGCTTGGCAACCGGCGCCGGGAGCGGTGCAAGCACGGCCTCCCTGGGACGGGTGATCTCTTCGCGCCGATCCCCCTTCACATCGATGATGACCCGGAACGGATCGGAAAAGGTAAACACCTTATAGTCCTTGACGGTGTCCATGTCGAGGACGACCCTGACCGTATCGGCCCGGTACTGGGCGATGCGCGCCGCCTTCAGGAGGCCGTCCCCGATCGGGATGTCACGGACCCCCGCCTGCAGCTTACCGGGGAGGTCGATGTAGATCCGCGGTGGCGCGGACGCGTTGGGGGGAAGCTGGTGCGCCTCGAATTTCACCTCCCGGTCGACGGTTACGGCAATCCGGGTGTAGTCGGGGTTCGACCAGTGCTGCATGTCCGTAACGAGCGCATGTTCCCCGCTCTCATTCCCTGCCGGTTCCGCTACCGGCGGCTGCTCGACCGGCTTCGGTTTTACCGGCGCGGCCTTGACGACAGCTTTCTTCGTCCCCTTCGCCTTCGCAGTGGCCCTCTTGGCCGTCTTTTTCTTCGTAGACTTCTTCTTGGACGCCGCGCTTTTCCCAGGCGGCTGAGACTCATCCTCCGCCGAGACGAAACGAGGCGCCAGTACCGCCAGGAGCACCAGTGAGACAACCAGGATAAACAGGCGGTTCACGCGTCTCACAGCATCCCCCGCAGCTCATCGAGCATGTTCAGCGCCTCCAGCGGTGTCATGGTCGTCACGTCCAAGCCTTTCAGCCTTTTCCGGAGCAGGTCCTCCTCGCCGTCGAAAAGGGAGAGCTGGGGAGAGCTGACCGCGCCCCCCCCTTTTTTCCCCTTGGCGATCCTCGGCACCCCTCCTTCGGCGTACTCCCCCTTTTCCAGGTTATGCAGG
>DATJLB010000123.1:0-2619 GCA_035490915.1 Geobacteraceae bacterium | reverse complement strand
AGATGCTTTCCAGCTGACCTTCGATCTTCAACGCCATCTCGTTCATCACCCGTGCCAGCTCACCTACTTCGTCGCTGCTTGTTACCGGGATCCGTTTTCCGAAGTCTCCCTTGCCGATTCGGGTCGCGCTGGCTGCGATGGTCCTGAGCGAACGTGACGTGACGTTGGAGAGGATATAGCTGAGGATGAGGGAAATGAGGGCCGCCAGTGCCAGGGAGGCACCGAGGATGGCGTGGAGGCTTGTCCGGGTCTTTTGCAGGACCGACAGGGGGAGCGCCAGGCGCAGAATCCCCCCCTCGCCGTTGACGGCGGTGAAGGGGAAGGCGACATAGAGCATCGGCATCCGGAGCGTCGCAGAATGGCGGAGGGAACTCCCTTCACCCTTTTTCAGGGCATCCTGCACCTCGGGGCGGTGCAGATGATTTTCCAGCTCCGGGAGTTCCGCAGGGGGGACTTCCGAGTCTCCCAGCACCTCACCCTGCCGGTCGATGATGGTGACCCGCGACCTGGTTTCCCGGGCGACGGCGGCGGCAACGGACGGGGCATCCCGCCGCAGGGAGCCTATCTCCCTGGTTATGGTGAGCCGTGCCACCCGCGCCTCGCTGGCGAGAGCCGCCCGGCTCTCCTCGACCAGGTAGTTCCCCACCGTGTGAGTGAGATAGGCGTAGAGCACGCTTCCCATCAGGAGCGCCACGAAGAGGTGGGAGAGGAGCAATTTCCAGCGAAAGGTAAATTTCATGGGTTTTCGCCTTTACCGAACGAATTCGAGAAAAGCTCCAGCTGCAAGGCTCATTCCGCCTCCATCTTGTAGCCGAACCCCCGCACCGTCTTGATCATCTCCCCCGCCTCACCCAGCTTGGTTCGGAGCCTGGTGACGTGGGTGTCCACGGTGCGGGTGTCGCCGGCGTAGTTGTACCCCCAGACGTCCTTCAGGAGGAGATCCCGGCTCTGCAGCCTGCCGAGCCGCTCCGCCAGGGTGAGGAGGAGCTTGAACTCGGTTGAGGTCAGGGTCGCCTCCATGCCGTCGACGGTGACCAGGTGGCGTTCGGTGTCGATGGCGACGGGGCCTACCCGGATGACCTTGCCGGCGGGTCTGTCGGGCTGGGCTCGGCGCAGCACCGCCTTTACCCGCAGGAGCAGCTCCCGGGTGGAGAACGGTTTTACCACATAGTCGTCGGCGCCGATCTCGAACCCGACCACCCGGTCGATTTCTTCCCCCTTGGCGGTCAGCAGGATGATCGGGATGAGAGCGGTTTTCAAGCTCCCTTTCAGCGCCTTGCAGACGTCGATCCCTGCCATGCCGGGAAGCATCAGGTCGAGCAGGATCAGGTCGGGAGCGTCGCTGCGCGCGGCCTCTAGTCCGGAGATGCCGTCCAGGGCGATGATGGGGCGGTAACCTTCCTTCGCCAGGTTGAAGGAGACCAGTTCCGCCAGGTCCCGTTCGTCTTCGATGATGAGAATGGTCTTCTGTGCGCTCATGTCAGAATTGTTACAGTGTAAATGTGGCGATTACGTTACGGTCTCGTAAAAAATAGCATACAATCGCGCTTTATGCAGTCATAAACTGAAAAGAAAATTAACGTCGGAGTGGGTGCGTAGCACATTTTTGAAAAACGTATGCAATCCGTATTGCACAACCGGAAAAGGTGGTGTATCATTCCTCCAGCGTGTGCCGGAGGATTTCTGCACAGCGGCACCAGGAGAGACTCTATGCACATACCCGACGGATACCTTTCACCGCAGACCTTCGGTCCCCTGTATGCCGTGATGATCCCTATCTGGATGACGGCCTCCCGGAAGGTGCGGCGCGCGCTCCGCTCCCGACAGGCGCCGCTGTTGGCGCTTGGGGCGGCTTTTTCCTTCGTGGTGATGATGTTCAACATTCCCGTGCCGGGGGGGACCAGCGGGCACGCGGTCGGCGGCGCGCTCGTCGCCATTCTGCTCGGGCCATGGGCGGCGTGTGTTTCCGTTTCCCTCGCCCTGGTGATCCAGGCGCTCATCTTCGGCGACGGCGGAATCACCGCGCTCGGCGCCAACGCGTTCACCATGGCGGTGATCATGCCGTTCGTCGGCTACTACAGCTATCGGCTGATAGCCGGGAAATCGCCGATCTCGTCGCCGCGGCGAGTGGCGGCCGGTTTCGCCGCCGGCTACCTCGCCCTGAATGCCGCAGCCCTCTACGCCGCAATCCTGTTCGGCATCCAGCCGCTGATCGCTTCCGCCCCCGACGGACACCCTCTCTACGCCCCCTATCCCCTCGCCGTTACCGTCCCCGCCATGGCGTTCCCGCACCTGCTCCTGTTCGGGGTGGTCGAGGGGGTGGCCACCGCCCTCCTCGTCCGCTACCTGCAAAAGGCCGATCCGGCGCTCCTCACCCTGGGAGTGGAACGGTACGACGCATCCGGGGGCACTGTGCGGAAGCTCCGGTTCGGCGTGGGGGTGCTGGCGCTCCTTTCCCCCCTCGGGGTAATCCTCCCCTGGCTGGGGGGGTCCGGCGCCGGCTGGGGGGAGTGGGACGCCGCCGAGCTCGGGCGTCTGGTCGGCTATGTCCCCGCCGGGATGCAGCGGCTCGGTGAACTCTGGCGGGCGCCTTTTGCCGATTACGCCTTTGCCGGCCTC
>DATJLB010000122.1:0-6298 GCA_035490915.1 Geobacteraceae bacterium | reverse complement strand
GCCCGGGCTGCTTTATCGCCCGGTCGGTGTCCAACGGTGTGGTTGAAACATCATGTCTATTTTGTATCTGGAACTTCTCGCTTTATGTCGATCTCACCAGACCATGACCAAGCCCGATATGTTGATGGACCGCCATGAAGCTGTTGAATAAGTTGTTTATATTCCTCATTGGCGTCGCCTACTGCTGCTATTTTCCCCCAACCGTAGCTAACAATACGGCCATCATAACCAACCTCAATTGAGGCACAGTTCTCTCCTTGCAGAAAACCAACAAGGTCTGTAACGGCTTCTTCGACCATTTCTAGTTCTGGTGTTTCAAATCCTAAGTCTCTGTAATAACCGCTGTCGAAGTGTGTGTGCGTGATCTTGCATGAAAGAAGGATTTCGTTTCGCCGAATAACAGCTTTTACGTAGCCTACCTCAGTACAGGGGGACGGCAGGTAAAAGATCAGTTCATCAGCCTTTCCTCGCCTAAGTTCATAACCCACCACGGAGCGAGAACTTAGTTTCTCCACGAACAGTTTCTCTATCTCGTTAAGCTCCATCTTTTCTCTCTATTTTTGTGGGTTTCAACCAATAGATGACCAGTGCGTGCAAGGTAGTGCCACCTTGCAAGGTTGCCGAAACCTGTTAAACTTCAAGCATGTACCGGACACGCCGGCATGGCAGCCAGAAATTCAACGAGAAAATGGCGCGGTGGCGCGATATCCAACTACGCAAGAAGCTGGAGGAGCCTGCGCCCTACTACGGCCCGGAGCCGCCGGAGATCCGCCGCCGCATCATCGTGGAAGATTACGACGGGCCGGAGACGACCCGGCATGAGATCATCCTCCATCGCTCCAACCGCATCGACTGCTATCGCGTGGAGGTTGACGGCCGGATGCTTCCCGGCCGCAAGGGGTGGTCCAGCGTCTTGGAGATGGTCCGAAAAGCCTTCGTCCGGGTCGGCGCATTCTGGTAGCCTGTCACTATCTCCTCCCCGTTACGGTAACACGGGTGCTTGGAAGAACAACCTTTCCATATCAAAAAGACGATGAGAATTGGTGCGAAAATGACAAATTAATGCGCGCTAAATATACCCCTGTCTGCCCGCCAAGTCAACGGAATAGGCCGCAAATCCGCTACCACTGCTGCTGGGAGCCAACTGCTTCCGTCTGCACCAAAACGGAAGCATAATGACAGCCGCTTGACATTGCCGAAACAGTTGTTACGGTTAAAGAAGCCTTCCGGAATATCCGGATTGGCAGATGTCCGGGGCGAGCCGCGGACAAATTTCACGAAGTCAGGAGAGGAAAGGAATGGAAAAGGGTACGGTGAAGTGGTTCAACGACAGCAAGGGGTTCGGGTTTCTCGAGCGGGAAAACGGCGAGGATGTCTTCGTTCATTTCTCCGCGATAACCGGCGAGGGGTTCAAGAGCCTGGCCGAAGGGGACAAGGTCGAGTTCGATGTGGTCAAGGGGCCGAAGGGGCTGCAGGCGGCGAACGTCAAGAAGATCTAGAAGTCACAGCGCCTTGAAACTCAAAAGGCCCCGAACTGGTTCGGGGCCTTTTGTAATGAAGGAATATCAAGGCCGCGCGGCGCGGCGACCCTTTTGTTAGTTTGACAGCGCCGCGATGGCCGCCTGCGTTTCTTCTCCGAGGAAATCCCATAACCCGAGCCGCTTCAGGGTCGCCACGGTCGGTATCCCCTCCTTGCTCCAGCCCCGCTCCTCGTAGTAGACCTCGACAAGGTGGCGAAGCTCCCTTTTGCGGTCGGCCATGAGGACCTCGCGCCGCTCGGAAACGGGGCGTGCCTGCACCGCTTCCACCGTCTCCCCGAGGATTCTCGCCACTTCGGCGTCGTTGTAGGCGCCCTCCGCCTCGTAGAGGCTGTCTTCCGTGGGGCCGACCGCCCTGTCGGGAATCCAGTCGTGCCTGCCGGTGTCGCTTCCGTAGTGGAGGGCGTTCATCACCCGCTGAAGGTTGATGTCCCGGTCGGTGCGCTCGAAGATCTCCTCCCAGGTGAGGTCGGTACCGAGCATGCCGTTGTAGAAGTCTGCGTAGATCTCCTGGGATGCCGGGTTGATGTAGATGTCGGTGTCGACCCGCTTGGCCGACTCGGGGTTGAAGACGTCGACCCAGGGGAGCTTGCAGACACCGAGGTTGTCGTTGCCGAGCCGCACCCGCGGGTAGGACATGAGCGCCTTCGCCTTGTCCTGGAAGGTGGGGAAGGCCCCCAGGAGGTCGGCCTTGATGAGCCAGGCCGCCGCGTGGTGCGCTCCGATGTCGCTCGCCGCGGCGTAGGAGCCCTGCATCGACAGGGAGCGCTGGGTGCGGTAGAAGGAGAAGGGGAGCCCCTTCGTCTGCATGGCGAACAGGGCGAGCTCCGCGCGGATGTCGCTCCCGGTCCTCGCCTGGTGGCGGGCGGCGACCCACTCAACCAGCTCGATCATTCCTTTGCCGGCAACGCGGACCATCTCCCCATCGCCACGGGCGAGGCGGTGCATGAACTCCAGCGCCGCGGCCTCGTTCCCCCAGACGAGCTCCAGGCCGCCGGCATCTTCCGCCGTCAGGTAGCCGCGCTGGGAGCACTCCATGAGGAACGCCGTGATCGTGGCGGTGGTGATGGTGTCGATGCCGTAGTTGTCGCAGTACCAGTTCGCCTCCATGATGAACTCGGCGTTCCAGATTCCCAGGTTCGACCCGAAGCCGGCGGCGGTCTCGTACTCGGGGCCGTCGACCCACACCTTCTGCCCGGCGTGGGTGCCGCTCTTGAGGGTCACCCACCCACCCTTGGTGCACTGGAGGTTGCAGCCGGGGAAGCAGCCGTCCATCCCCCGGTGCTCGAAGAGGTGTTCGGCGAAGAACTTGCCGCAGATCTGGGGGGCGCGGGGGTCGGAGCCTCCCTGGAAATTGTGCACCGGCAGCGACTGGTACTCGTCCTTGTTCATGAAGGTGATGAGCCCGGCGCTCCCCTTGCGGTGCATCTTGAGCGACTGGGGATCGACTTCCTTGACGACCCTGTGGAGCCGCGCCCCGGCGTCTTTCACCTTCGCCCAGTCGGCGGCGCCGTAGGGGTTGTCGCCGTGGGGATAGTCGGCCAGGACGACGATCGCCCTGATCCGCTTTTCCGCCATCACGGAGCCGATGCCGGTCCGCCCCGCCTGTTTGGTGCGGAAGATGCCGCGGCCGTGGGGGGCCGGCTTCGTGACGTCGAAATAGTGGCTGTTGATGCAGCCGTAGGTGGTGTTGGCGGCGCCGAGCGCGGTCGACATGAAGGCCATGTGGCGCCTGTCGTAGCCCGCCGCCACGAATTTCGCCGCCACGTCCTTCTCGATGTCGAAGGCCTCGTCGTCCGCCGGCGCATCCTCGATGCGCACGTTCCCGGCGAGCCCGTCGATGACGATCATCACGTCGCGCTCCGCCTTTCCTGTCACCTGAAGGACGTCGAATCCGGCGTACTTGAGGAAAGCGCCGAAGTAGCCGCCGAAGTTGGAAACGCCGGGGACGCCGGTGATGGGGGAGAGGGAGACTGCCATCGCCTTCGCCGTTCCGGGAAACTGCGGAATCCCTCCCAGCGGACCGTTGGCGAGGATCAGCGGGTTGCGCGGATCGTGGGGGGAGGTTCCCGGCGTGATCGCCCGGTGGAGGAGGAAGAGGCCGAGTCCCCGGCCGCCGATGAAGTAGTCCCGTACCTGCGGGTCGAGCGTCGCCGTGGTGATGGCGCCGCTTCCGACGTCGATGGTGAGGATCTGGCCGGCATAGCCGTGGGTGAGGTGCGCTTTGGTGTAGTTCATGTGATCTTCCTTCGTGCGGTGGCCGCGGTGGTGCGGAGGGCCGTGAACGCGTGTGATAAGCGAGTTTTTCGGAGCTTTACACGATACCACGGAGCCGCAGGGGGGTCAAGCTTTCGCTGTGACGGACGCGGTCTTCCGCCCATCTCGCCGTCGTGTCCTCGAAATCCTGCCTCAACGTAGCGCAGCTACGCCTCGGCATGATTTCTGCGGGCCGGCGACGATCTGGGCGAAATCTCGCGTCCGGTTGGTGAGATAGGAGTGGATGGACTGTGCGGCGGAGGGGGAGGTCAGATGTTGTCCAGGTCGATCATGGTGACGTCGCGGTGATAGCTCGTTTCCGCGACGCGGGATGCCCGCCCGAGCTTTTCGGTGATCTGCCTGACCCGGTCCAGTTCGGCCCGCATCAGTGCCAGGTTCTCGGCGACTGCCTCTCCCGAGCCCGCTTCGGCGCGCAGGAGATGGAGGCACCCGTACAGGGTCGTCAGCGGGTTGTTGATCTCGTGGGAGAGAGCCACCGCCATTTCCTTGAATATCTTCAGCTGCCCCAACTCGACAGCCTGGGCCTTGGCCCGGCGCGTCGCCAGGTGCGCCTTCACCCGCGCCTGGAGTTCCCCGGCATAGAACGGCTTGACTACGTAATCCTCGGCCCCCGCCTCGAACCCCTTCACCCGCTCCTGTTCCGAGTCCATCGCGGTGATGAAGATGATCGGGACCTCCCTGGTCTGCTCGTCATCCTTGAGCCTCCGGCAGACTTCGTAGCCATCGATGTCCGGCAGATGGATGTCGAGGAGGATGAGGGCGGGGAGGAAGCTGTGGGCCGCCGCGATGCCGTCTGCGCCGTTTTCCTGGAAATCGAGCTCATACGTTCCGTTCAGGATGTCCCCGATGAGGGTGCGGGTCACTGCGCTGTCGTCGACGATCAGTACCTTTTCCATGGACGCGTTCATGGCCTACTTATACCACGGTTTCCCCGATTGCAAAAGATCTATGCGCTTCGCCAATCGTGATTGCCTTGCCCGTCAAATACGATATCCTTGAAGTAGCCTGAGCTGTACACAAGGAGGAGTCATGACACGAGAGCCTGAATCACTGGACATGCTCTGTATCAACACCATACGCTTCCTCGCGGTCGATGCCGTGCAAAAGGCGAACAGCGGCCATCCCGGCATGCCGATGGGAGCAGCCCCCCTGGCGTACGTCCTCTGGACCAGATACCTGCGCCACAATCCGGTCAACCCCGACTGGTTCAACCGCGACCGCTTCGTATTATCCGCCGGCCACGGCTCCATGCTCCTCTACGCCCTTCTCCACCTCACCGGCTACGACCTCCCGCTGGAGGAGCTTGAGCGGTTTCGCCAGTGGGGGAGTGCGACCCCCGGCCACCCGGAACGGGGAGAGACCCCCGGGGTCGAGACCACCACCGGGCCGCTCGGTCAGGGATTCGGAGCTGCAGTCGGGATGGCGATGGCCGAGGCCCACCTGGCCGCACGGTTCAACCGCCCCGGCTTTCCGGTGGTTGACCACTACACCTGGTGCCTGGCGGGTGACGGCGACCTGATGGAGGGGGTGGCCTCGGAAGCGGCCTCGCTGGCGGGGCATTTACGGCTCGGGAAGCTCATCTGCCTGTACGATGACAACCGGATATCGCTCGCCGCGTCCACCGACCTCACCTTCACGGAGGACCGGGGGGCGCGATTTGCCGCTTACGGCTGGCACGTCCGGACGGTGGCGGACGGCACCGATTTGGCGGCGATCGACACGGCCATCGAGGCGGCCCGGAAGGAGACGGAGCGCCCTTCGCTGATCCTCGTCCGGACCCACATCGGCTACGGCTCCCCCCACAAGCAGGATACCTTCGAGGCCCACGGTTCTCCGCTCGGGGAAGACGAGGTGCGGCTGACCAAAAAGCGCCTCGGCTGGCCGGCCGAGCCGCCGTTCTACGTGCCTGAGGAAGCGCTCCGCCACTTCCGGATGGCGCTGGAGGCGGGCCGGGAGGCCGAAACGGCCTGGCACGAACTGTTTGCCGCCTATGCGGAGAAGTACCCCGGCCATGCCGGGGAGCTCAGGCAGGCGATAGAGGGGGGGCTCCCGCTCGGATGGGATGAAGATATCCCCCTCTTTCCCCCCGACCAGAAAGGGATGGCGACCCGGATAGCATCGGGGAAGTTGCTGAATGCGGTTGCCCCTCGGCTCCCCTGGCTGATCGGGGGCTCGGCCGACCTCGACCCCTCGACGTACACGTCCCTCACCCGTCTCGGGGATTTCGAAAGCCCCGGTTTCAAGCCGGCCGACCGGCAGGGGGCGTTGGGTGAGGAGTGGGGGTACGGCGGCCGCAACCTCCACTTCGGGGTTCGAGAGCATGCCATGGCAGCGGCCCTGAATGGCATGGCGGCCCACGGCGGGACCATACCGTTCGGCGCGACCTTCCTCACCTTCTCCGACTATCTCCGCCCTGCGCTTCGCCTTGCGGCCCTGATGGGGCTGCATCTGGTCCATGTGTTCACCCACGACAGCATAGCCCT